>NZ_CP094536.1 GCF_022811645.1 Hymenobacter monticola
CAGAACCCGCCCGGGTCCAGCGACACCACGGCGCCAAGCACCCCGCCGCGCCGGGCCAACTCCAGGACTAACCGGGCACCCATGGAGCTGCCCACCGCGTCGATGCCCAGCAGGCCCTGCTCGGCCAGAAAGGCCGTCAGCGCATCGGCCAGCGTGCCGATGGTGTGCGGCCCCGCCAGCGGCGGCGACGCCCCGTGCCCGGGCAAGTCCACGGCGATGACCTCGTGCTCGGCCGCCAGGGCGTCGAGAATCGTGCTCCAGGAGCGGCCGCTGCCGCCAATGCCGTGAACCAGGAGCAGGGGCGGGCCGGAGCCCCGCCGGATGAAATGAAGTGCCATAGCAAAAGAGAACAAGCTGCCCGGCCGCCACACGGGCCGCCAGGCTTTAACGTGAAGGGCCGCCGAACGGCCTAAATCGGCTGGCTACGCGCCGGGCGTGAGCACCACCTTGGTGCAGTTATCCTTTTTGTGGCGGAAAATGTCGTAGCCGTGGGGGGCCTGCGAGAGGGGCAGGCGGTGGGAGATGATGTCGTCGAGGCGCACGTCACCGTTGGCCACGTGTTGCAACAGCTTGTCGATGTGCTTGTGCGCGGGGGCCTGCCCGCCCTGCATGATGATGCCCTTGTCGAAGAACTGGTGGATGGGAAAGTTGTCGAAGGGCGAGGAGTATACGCCCAGCACCGACACGAAGCCGCCACGGCGCACGGCGCTCATGCAGGCCAGCAAGACCTTGTCGGAGCCTTTCTCCAGGTTCACAACGGCCTTGGCCCGGTCGAGCAGGCTGCGGTCGGGCTCGAAGCCCACGGCTTCCACGCATACGTGCGCCCCGTAGCCGCCCGACATGCTGCGAATAGCGTCGACCACCTGCTGGTGGTCTTCCCACAAAATGCCCTCGGCGTTAGCGGCTTTCTTGGCCAAATCCAGCCGGTACTGCTGGGTGTCGACTATAATAACGCGGCTGGCCCCGCGCAGCCAGGCCGACTTGGCGGCCATGATGCCCACCGGACCGGAGCCGAAGATGGCCACGATTTCGCCGCCTTTCACATTAGCCCAGTCAATGCCGGAGTAGCCGGTGGGGAAAATGTCGGTCAGAAACAGCACCTGCTCGTCGGTGAGGTTGTCGGGCACTTTGCGGGGCCCGAAATCGGCGTAGGGCACACGGGCGTACTCGGCCTGGCCACCGTCGTAGCCGCCGTACAAGTCGGTATAGCCGAACAGGGCACCGCCCTTCTCCGTGAGCAGGCCGCCTTCGGGGCCGTAGTGCTCGGGGTTGGAGTTTTCGCAGTGGCCGGGCAGGTCGTGGTTACAGAACAGGCAGTGCCCGCAGGCAATGGGGAAGGGTACCACTACCCGGTCACCGCGCTTGAGGTTGGTCACGCCCTTGCCCACTTCCTCCACGATGCCCATGAACTCGTGGCCCAGGGTCATGGGGCGGGGCTGGGGGATGCTGCCGTTGTAGATGTGCAAATCAGAGCCGCAGATGGCCGTGCTCGTGACGCGGATGATGGCGTCGCGGTCGTCCTGGATAGTGGGGTCATCGACCGTGTCAACGCGCACGTCGCGCATGCCGTGAATTCGGAGGGCTTTCATGGAAAAAGTGGGTTGAAGATGAGAAGTAAGGGCTGATGGGCAAGAGGCTGTTTGGGCAAGGTGAAGCTTGCCAGGGCACACTAAAAAAAGTCGGACCCTGCACGCAGGGCCGGACCTGGGGAGCAGCGCCGAGCCGTTAGCTGACTTGGCCGCCGCGCACCTGCGTGCTGGTGACAAAGTCAATCAGGTCGCGGTTGAGCTTGTCCTTCTCGGTGATGAACAGGCCGTGCGGGGCGTCGCTGTAGGCGATGTAGGTGGCGTGGGACAGGTGGTCCTTCATCCGGTCGCCGCTGTTTTTGATGGGCACCGTCTTGTCGTCTTCGCCATGAATCACCAGCGCGGGCACCCGGATGCCGGCCAAGTCCTGGCGGAAGTCCGTTTCGGCAAAGGCGTGGGCGCAGGCCACCGTGGCCTGGTGCGAGCCGAGCGAGGCCATGTTGAACGACCAGTCCAGCACAGCCTGGCTGACGGGCTTGCTCAGCGCCCCTTCGCCGTAGAACTGCTTGCCGAAGGTCTGTAGGAAGTCGAACCGGTCCTTGGCCAGGTTCTGCTGGATGTCGTCGAAGGTGGACTTGTCCACGCCGTCGGGGTTGTCTTCGGTTTTAAGCAGGTAGGGCGTCACCGAGGAAACGAACACGACCTTGGCCACGCGGGCTCCGCCGTGGCGGCTCATGTAGCGGGCCACCTCGCCGCCGCCCATGGAAAAGCCCACCAGCGTCACGTTCTGCAGGTTCAGCGTGTCGAGCACGGCCTTGAGGTCATCGGCGAACGTGTCGTAGTCGTAGCCCTCGAAGGGCTGGGAGGAGTTGCCGAAGCCGCGGCGGGTGTAGGCAATGGCGCGAATGCCGTGCTTGGGCAGCTCGCCCAGTTGGTAAGCCCAGGCCTCGTGGCTCTGGGGCCAGCCGTGGATAAGTACCACCGGGGCGCCCTGGCCCTGGTCGGTGTAGTGCAGCTTGATGTCTTCGCCGTTGGCGTCCTGGCCGACTTTGATGTAGCTCATGCGGGAAAGAGGTTGTAAAGGTGAACGAAAGAATATAGGTACCTACGTCGGGCGTAAACCCCTAGTTTACGCCCGACAATATCTTGTTAGTGAGGCGCCAGCAGCGGGGCTTACTGGAAAGCGGCCTTGAGTCGCGACGCTGCGAAGTCCAGGGCCTCGGTAGCCTTGGGCACCACGTCGTGGGTGCCAAAAAACTCGTGGGTGGTGCCGGTGTAGAGCATGTATTGGTTGGCCACGCCCACCTGCGTGAGCTTATCCGAGAGTTGCTTGCCTTCGGTTTGCAGCGGGTCGATTTCGGCGGCTACGATGGTGGTGGCTGGCAGGCCGCGCAGGTCGGCCACGTCCGTCAGCGAAATGAGCCGGTCGTCGCCGTCGGCCATGGTGCGGAAATAGTTCGCGGTGAAGTACTGCACGTTGGGCCGGTTCAGGGGCTGGGCGTTGGCGTACTGGTTGTAGGAAGCCGTATTCAGGTCGTTGTTGGCCACTGGGTACACCGAGAGAATGTGCGTGGGCAAGGTGAGGGTGCGCTCCTTCGCCAGCAAAGCCACGGCCACGGCCATGTTGCCGCCGGCCGATTCGCCGGCCGTGGCCACCTTGGCCGGGTTCCCGCCGAAGGAAGCGGCGTTGTCACGGGCCCATTTGTAGGCAGCATAGGCATCCTCGTGGGCGGCGGGGAACTTGGCTTCGGGCGAGAGGCGGTAGTCCACGTTCACCACGATGGCGCCGGTTTTCTCGGCCAGGGCCTTGGCCGACGGCTCGTACACGTCCAGCAAGCCAATCACCCAGCCCCCGCCGTGGTAGTACACGATGACCGGAAACGGGCCGGTGCCGCTGGTAGGCGTGTAGAGGCGCACCAGAATGCCATCGGGGGCGGACTGGGGCGTGTATGCGCCGGGAATTAGGCGCTGCGTGGTAGTCACGGCCGCGGCCTTGGGCGAGCGGTTGTTCTTTTTCAGCAAGTCCCGCACCGCGTCGGTCACGGACGGGGCCATGCGCGCCTGCCGGGGCGTGAGCGTGGGCAGCGGCGGCGTGCTATAGCTCACGAACTGCTCGATGACGGCGCGCATCTGCGCGTCCATGGCCTCGCCGAAGGGCACGGTGGGGGTGCCGGTGGGCTGAATCAGGCCGGGCGCGGGCTCGTCGTTGTCGTCGTTGTTGCAGGCGGGCAGCGTGGCGCCGAGCAGCAGCAGGCAGATGCCCAGGCGGCCCCAGCGGGTGGCCGGGTGCCAGAGGCGTAGAGAAGAGGGATGTTTCATCACGGGTTGTGGGTAGGTAACTAATTAAGAATAAGCAGCAAAGGGGTTCAGGCCGCCTGCAGCCGCTTCACGAGAAGCTTCAGCCCCTGCCGCGCACGGGTCTTGACCGTGCCCAGCGGCAAACCCAGCTCCTCGGCGACTTCCTCCTGCGTGCAGCCCCCGAAATAGAGCAGGTCGAGCACGCACTGGTAGTGCGGGCGCAGCTGTCCGGGCCAGTCAGCCACGCCGATGTGCTCGGGCCGGAAACCCGGGGCGCTCAGCAGGTGCGCTTCCAGGCTTTCGTGCAGGGAATCGGTGCGCTGGCTGCGGCCGCGCTGCACGCGCACGTGGTCGATGGCGGCGTGCTTGCACACGTTCAGGGCCCAGGTGTAGAGGCGGCCCCGGGCGGGGTTGTACTGCGCGAAGGCAAACCAGATTTTAATCATGCTCTCCTGCAACACGTCTTCGGCCGCCGCCTGGTGCCGTACCAGGCGGTGAATGACGTGGAACAGGCTCAGCGCGTACCGGTCGTAGAACAGGGCCATGGCCGCTTCGTCGCGGCCGCGCAGGCGCTGGACCAGGTCCTGCTCCGTGTCAGCATAAGTAGAAGTTGGCATGCGCAAAACGGTAGTGGCAAACGGGTAAGGCCACTACCGGCTGTTTCCCTTCGCCTGGGTTGAGTCGCGGCCGTTTGGCCCGGACATGCCCGTGCATACGCCGGATGGGCCGGCGCGTGGGCTGTTGTGGGACGAATAGGACTATTTGCGGGGTGAATGGTACGCCCTTCGCTCGCGAAAAGCTTCACTCAGCTTAGAGCGCAAACCCCTTCAGAAAGCGCTGGATGTTCTCGGCGTAGCCGCGCGAGGAAGTCAGGTGGGTGCCGTCGTGCAGGGTCAGCAAGTACTCGCCGCGGGTCCAGGGACGCAGGTCCTTGAGGTAGCGCGTGTTGACAACCAGCGAGCGGTGCACGCGCAGAAAGCTGTTGGGGTCGAGGCGGCTTTCGAGTTGGCCGAGCGTGGCGCGCAACTGGTGCTGCCGCCCGTCGGCGTGCAGGGTGACGTAGTTGCCGCTGGCTTCCAGGTACTGCACCTGCTCGGCCGCCACGAAGTAGTAGTGCCCGGGCTGCTTGACAAGCAGCTGCTCGGCCGGCGGCGCGGGATGTGGCCGGCGCTGGGCTAGCAGGCGCCGTAGGTGGGCCAGGCACTCGTGGAACCGCTCCTCGTCCAGAGGCTTGAGCAGGTAGTCCACGGCGTGGGTTTCGAAGGCCTGCAGGGTGTACTGGTCGTAGGCCGTCACGAACACAACCAGCGGCCAGGGCCCGTCGCCCTCCAGCTGGCGCAGCACCTGCACTCCGCTCAGGTCGGGCATCTGCACATCCAGGAACACCACGTCCACGGCCGGGCCCTGCTGCAGGGCGGCCAGTGCTTCCGCGCCGTTGCGGCACTCCCCGCGTACGGCAAAGTCGGTCGTCTCGCCCAGCAGCTGGGCCAGGCGCCGGCGGGCCAGGGGTTCATCGTCAACGAGCAGGGCACGGAAGGGTTCCAAAGGCGAAGCGGGTAAGGTTAGGCAGTAGTAATGAAGGGCAAATCCAGCCAGACGGTGAAGCCCTGGCCCGCAGACGTGTCGATGCGCAGGCTGGCCCCGGCTCCGTGCAGGGCGCGCAGCCGGTCCTCGGTGTTGCGCAGGCCGATACCCCAGGCGCCGTCAAAGCCGGGTGCGCCCGGCCCATCGTCGTACACGCCCAGCTGCAGCCGCTCGCCTTGCCGCGTCGCCCGCAGGCACACGGTGCCGCCGTCGGGGTTGCGGGCAATGCCGTGGCGCACGGCGTTTTCCACCAGCGGCTGCAGCAGCAGGCTCGGCACCAGCGCGGGGCGGGTTTCCTGGTCCACCTCGTAGCAGAGCGTGAGCCGGTCGCTGAAGCGAATCTGTTCGATTTCCAGGTACAGGGCCGTGAACTGCAGTTCCTGCTCCAGGGTGACCTGCTGGGCGTCGGAGTGGTCGAGCACCACGCGCAGGAACTGGCCCAGCTTGCCCATCATCCGCTGCCCGGCCTTGGCGTCGTCGCCGGTCAGGGCGGCAATGGCGTTGAGGGCGTTGAAGAGAAAGTGGGGCTTGAGCTGCATCTTCAGCGCCTGCAGCTGGGCCTGCACCAGCTGGGTTTCCAGGCGGGCCGCTTCCAGGCTGCGGTTGCGGTACCGGTCGGAGTACTCCAGGGCGTAGGCCGCCAGCAGCAGCATCCAGTACATGGGCACCCACACGTTGAGCGAGGCCACGATGGCGGTCCAGCTCACCTCTGTGCCGGGCACGGCCAGCAGCCGCAGCATCAGCACATACACGGCCCGGTAGCCCACCGTCAGCGCGACCCCGGCCGCGACGTGCACCAGGAGCTTGACCAGTAAGCCGCGGCGGCCAGCGGTCAGGTCGAAGCGGGACGCCAGGGCAAACACCACCGGCGTGAGCAGCGCCCAGAGCAGGCTGTGCAGCAAGGGGCTCAGCACCACGGTGCGCCAGTGCACGGCCGCGCCCCGGCTAACCGCCTGGCCGTAGACAAGCCCCATCATGAACAAGGCAAACAACAGCCAGGCCAGCGCGATGCGTCCCCATTTCATGCGTTCCAGGTGCAGCATAACCGACAGGTGAGGCAACTCGGAGTTGCCAAAAGGTGAATCAACGGCCCGCCCCCGGCCAGGGTTGGCCAGCCCGGGGGCACGCGGCAGGCAGCGCCCCCGGTTGGCTTCCGGTCTGCTACTGCCCTGACGGCGCGAGCTTAGTCCGGCAGCTCATTGATGTCGCGGGGCTCCAGGCGGGGCTGGGCGTTCATGCGGTGGCGGTAGGCCGTGGAGGTTTCGTAGGCCTGGATGCGGGCCCGGTTGATGGAGCCCAGCGGCAGGTGCTCGGGCAGGCAGTGAAACGGATTAAACGAGAGCACATCATCGGCAAAGGCCCGGCGGGCTGGGCTGAAGGCCTCCTGGGCCGGAATAACGATTTTGCCCAGGGGCTGATAGGGGCTCTGGTCCTGGGGCCAGTCCACGGCGGCGTCTTCCACGGGCATGGCCTGCAGGTCGGTACAAAGTTGGGCGCGCAGCTCGTACTCGGCGCCCTGGGCGCGGAAGAAGTCCACCACCAGGTCGCGCCAGCCGGCTTGGTCGGTAATTTTCACCTGCTCGCCGGCCAGCGCCTGCACGTTGGCTGAGAGCGGGGCCACGCTGATTTTAGAGACGTAGTCGCCGAAGCGGATGGCGCCGAGCGTGGTGAAGGTTTCGCCCAGGATGTGGTTGTGCGGGTGGGGCGGCACCACCAGCGGAATTTCCTTCTTGATGCCCACGGCGTCGAGAGCTTGATTTACCAACGTGCCGGCCTCGGTCAGGAGCGTAGTGACCACCTCTGGAGCATGGATAAACACCTTTTCCTGGCGCAGCTGCATGTCGTGGTAGCTCTTGATGTCGCCGGTCGGAATGATGGTGTCGTTGACCAGCAGGAAGTCCTGGGTGACTTCGTCGGTCTGGTCGGGCAGGAACTTCCTGCCTTCCACCCCGATGATTTTCACGGCCATGCCCTTTACCGCCGATTGGGTATCGGAGTCGATGGAGCCGGGGGCCGAAGACAAGCGGATAATGACCGGGTACACTCGGGGCTGCCGGAACATGCCCTGGGCCAGGTGCGCGGGCAGGTTGGGGTAGACGTGCAGTTCGCCGCGCAGAATCCCGTGGCTTTTGGCGTGGGCGTCGCGGATGGCGTGGCGGTGCTTCTCAAACATGAAGCGGTTGACCCGGGCCATCGACTCGACGGTTTCGTCGATAAGCTGCTGCTCGTTGGGTTGAATTTCTTCCACTCCGGAATCGAAGCGGACGTAGGCGGTAGTGGGAAGGGACATAAACTGGGGGTTAAGTGGCTATGTCTTACCATACGCGCAGTATTGCCGTTTGGGATTGCTGCCCTGCTAAAGTGTGGGAGAGAGTTTACTTCATGGGTTCACCACTCCAACTCTTGCGTAGCTTGTTTGCTCACCTGGCTCTGATGAGCGGCCTGCTGCCGCTGCCGTGCTCCAGCACCTAGTTGCCACGTTGCTGGGCCACGGCGTCCAGCGCCTGGCTCACCTGGGCTATTTCGGGCTGGTCGGTGCGGTACGATACCTTCATTTCGGAGTGGCGCACGCCTTGCTCGTCGACGGTGCTCTGCAGCTCGCCAGCTTTGGCGCCGCTGGCAGTGATGGCCGCTTGCACGGCATCCGCCTGGCCCCGCTCACCCGCGGCGGTAACTGGCTCGTCCACCCGGATAATTACCTGCTTCTCGCTGCCGGGGCGGCCGGCGCTGACTTCTTCCTTTGCGGCCATGTCCAGGCTACGGTCCCAGTTCTGAGGCTGAATGGCTGCGGCTTCGGCAGCTAGCTGACGGGCGCTGCGGACAACATCGGGCAAGCAGTGAAACGAGTTGAATGGAAGTATGGCGTCGGCGAAGGCGCGGTGGGTGGGGTTGAATGCACTGAGATAAATGTCGGCTCCCATAGCCCCTCCCCTACTTGCCTTTAGCGGGCGGTCCGTGCTGCAAATAGTAGTTTACCGCTTCATCCACCAGCTCCTTCAAGTACACTCGGCGGCTGTGCAACATCAACTCCTCGTGGATGTAGGCCAGCGCAGCTCGTTGCGTTTCCCCTTCCAAGCGAATCAGCGACGGCTGCAGCCCGGACGGAGCCGCTTCGGCGGCTGGTGATTCTGCTTTGGGCGGTCGGCCCCGGCCCCGCTTTACTGCCTGCGTTGCGGGAGCAGTTGGCTTAGGAGTTGCTACTGCTGCAGCAACAGGCGCTGGAGCAGCAGCCTCTACTACTGGCGGAGCTATTGGGGCTGTTTCGGGTAACGGTACGGGCGCAAGCTCAGGATGCGGTGCAACTGCGGTAGTGGGCTCCGGGGCGGCTGGTGCGGCCGGCATATGGCCCGGCTGCCCGCGCAGCATGGACATCTTCTCGTCCGTGGAGATTTTCAAGCGTTGAATCTTGGCCATTACGCTACGAGTTCAGAGGTGAGTTGGGCCCGGGCAATCAGTTCGTCGCACAGGGCGCGCACTTCCGCTTCCACGGAAGCATCGGCCCCCACCGCCCGCCGATAGGCCGGGTTGAGGTAGCTGTAGCGGGTCGACAGGCGCTTGTAGCAGCCGAGCTGGCGCAGCGACGCCTGCAGGCGCGGCAAGCCCAGGGCGTCGGTGAATTCGTCCATGTCCTTTTCCTCTTTCAGGTTGGTGCGGTGCGAGTGCACACCAAAGAACTGGAAGTCCAGGCCCTGCTCCCGCGAGAGCCGGGAGATTTCCTGCAGCAATTGCATGAAAGAGATGGTGGCCAGACGCTCGGCGTCGGAGGCACCCACGGGCACGAGCACCACGTTGGCGCCGCTGAGCACATCAATCATGGCCGTGTCATCCGAGCGGCCCGGCACGTCGATGAATACCACGTCGTAATCGTCGCTGACCTCGTCGAGCCGGTCATACACTTGCCCCATGCCTACGGACTCCAGCGCATAGGGAAAGGCGGGCTCAGCCAGCGTGCCGGCTTCACGCTCCAACTCCACACTGGGCTGGTCGTTGGTGAGGCGCACCCCGGCCAGGGTTTGCTGGGAGTCGGCATCGACCACGAGCACACGGTAGCCATAGTCAGCGGCCAGCGCACCAGCCAGCACCGTGATGAGGGTACTCTTACCAATGCCGCCTTTCTGGTTGGCAACGCAAATGATTTTCATAAAGCGAGAGAACTAACAGGTAAAGCCGCAGCGGGCGTAAGCAGGTTGCAAAATAAGCACCTTGTTTCTCAATTTTCAAACTTACTTGTAAACTTGTTTTTTTATTTCCTAGAAAATAAGGTTATCAACTTCTAAATAAACAAACTGCTTATTTTCTTAAGTTACTTGTTTCTAATTTTACATGAAATATAATTTACAAGTTTCTCAATAAATGTTAATCAAAAGTTCTTAAGAAACTTATTTCCTGAAATACTAAGAAACAAAGCGCATTACGAGGCGTAATGCCTCCCGGATGCAGGCCTATCTTCTTTTCTGTTTACTTATTTCCTGAGAAATAAAAAATACAAAGTCTGACTTGCTACGCGGTCTGCTAGAGGCGCTACTGACCCTTTGCAATCAGACCATGGCTTCCAAGACATAGAAGACACCTAGTCAATGCCAGATAGTAACCGTGCTGGCTTTCTCGCTGCACTATCCCACAACGCGAACCGAATGACCCATCCCAGACACACGCAAAGGAGCACCTCACGGGTAGTTAGCAAGAAGACTACCATTTAATTGCGCTAACGCACTGATTAAATGGTAGTTATTTATCAACAGAGTTGATAAAGCATAAAATGAAGCTCTAAAACATTAATAGACAGCAGATAACAGTTAAAAATTAGCTATGCAGGACCAAAAACAACCATTGTTTTCACCGGCAGGCATTGGCCCGGCCGTGAAGCACCTTACAGTAAGCGGCCCGGCGCACCGGCTGGTAGGAGCGGAGTCGGCCCGGCTGGGCCTAACCCGCACGGAATACGCCGACGCGGCCATCCGCTACTTCGCGGAAAGGAGCCTGAACCCGGTGGAAGCCCAGGCCCGGGAAGGGCAGCTCATCATGGCGGAAGTGAAGCGGCTGGGCGACCGGGTGTTCTCCTACCTGCAGGAGCAGGAGCGGGGCTTGCTGTTGGAAATGGTGCGCTCCCAGCTGCGGCAGCAGGCCGTGCAGGAGCAAACGCTGCGGGTAGTGGAGAATTTATTGGCCCCGGAAGGAGGGGAGCCCTTGCATAAAATCCAGCGCAAAAATCAGGAGAGAATTGCGGAAGCTACCGCCGCTGGGTTGGCGGCCCTGAACATTAAGTCGCTGACTAAACAGCCTGGTAACGGGAAATAATGCCATGCACGCCAAGCTAATTAACCCCAAATCCAGTGGCAAGAAAGCCTATAATAACCAGGGTAGTGCGGCGCAGGCCTTGAATTACTTGACCCACGAGGCCCGGCAAAATGGTCAGGAAGCGCACTTCTTTGACGGGCAGCGGGAGGCACTGGACCGGGAATCCGTATTGGCAGCGCTCGATAACAACGTGAAGGGACTGCGGGCCAACGAGGCCAAGTTCTACTCCCTGGTTCTAAGTCCCAGTCCGGAAGAGCTGGCCCACATCGGGGGCGGTGATGAGGCGAAGCTGCGCGCCTACACCCGGGAGGTGATGGCTGCCTACGCGGCGAACTTTCGTCTGAAAGACGGCGGGGCAGTAGGGAAAGACGACCTGGTATGGGGTGCCATCATCCACCAGGAGCGCACGCACCGCGGCACCGACCCGGCCGTGAAGGAAGGGGAGGCCAAAGCGGGGCAGCCGCGCCCCGGCCTGCAGGCGCATATCCACGTGGTGGTCTCGGCCCGGGACCGGAACCAGCGCGTCACGCTCAACCCCGGCGGGCGCGTGAGCCGGTTCAGTCTGCGCGACTGGCAGGAGGAAGCCCGGGTGCAATTCGAGCAGCAGTTTCAGTACCAGGGCCAAGCCCCAAAACGAAAGGAAGCCCCCACCGTTTCCGCACCCAACCCGAAGCGCAACGCACGGATTGCCGAGCGCGTCGAGCAACTAAACCTGCAGGCGGACCCGAGCCAGCGCTTGGAGGCGGAGCGGGTGCAGCGCATCGCGCAGGCCCGGGGCTACGACCCCATTTTCTACGACCGGCTGCGACGGCTGGAAGACCGGGCCCGGCAGGGGCAGCCGCTGGACAACGCCTACCACCTGCTGGCCACGGGGCGCGAGGAGCCGGCCCGCGCCAATACCGGGCACCATGTGCGGCAGGCCCTGCACAGCCTGCAGCAAGTCGTGCGCGCCAACAGAGGCCCCGAGCACGTGGTGACCGAGGACATTGGCGAGCCGCGCCGGCGCGGACAGTGGGAAGCCGAGCTGTGATTCAATCAAATCCTACCCTTTAGATAAACCCTGCATGAGCATGATGAGCGCCCCCCGGCAGCCGGGCAACCAACGCCTGACCGGCTTCTACGTCGGCCTGACCTTCCTCCTGATGGTGCTGGCCGGCGGCGAGTACTACTTGCTGACCCACCCGGACCTGGTGGCGGGGGCCGCGTCCGCTGCGGGCCCGAAAGCGAGCTTGGGCACCTCAATTACAACCCGTCTGCTGAGCGGCCTGGGGCGCTTCTACCAGCGCTACGGCCTACTGGTTCGCGGTGCGGTACTGGTAGGAGGGGGGCTGCTGGCCGTGCTGCTGAAAATGCCCCCCGCCCGGCCCGGGCAGCGGCGCTGGCAGCCCACGCAGCTGCAGCTGCGGCGCGTACAGCTGGCGGCCGCGGGGGTGGGCTCACTCAGCGGGGCGCTGCTGCTGGCCCTGGCCCCGTTTTCGGCGGGCATCATTGCTTGGCTCTACCCCACGGCGGCCGGGCTGGTTCTGGGCGCGGGTCTGGTTGCGGGTGTGGTACGGGCCCTGCACAAGACGGAGCGGTTTGGGCTGCGCACCGAGCGCCAGCAGCAGCAGTCCGAGCACGGCTTTAGCTTGGCCACGACCGATGGGGGCTGGATTAACATTCCCAACCCGTTCCGGGGCACGCTGGTGCTGGGCGGCGCCGGGGCGGGCAAGTCGTATTCCATCGGGGAGCCTTTGATTGAGCAGTTCACTGAGAAGGGCTTTGCCGGCCTCATCTACGACTTTAAGTTTCCGGTGCTGGCCGAAGCCGCGCAGAAGGCTTTTGTGCTGGCCGACGCCAAAGCCCGGGCGGCCGGGCAGGAGCCCGCTCAAGTGCAGCTGCACATCATCAACTTTAAAGACCTGGAACGCAGCGAGCGGGTGAACCCCCTGCGGGCCGACAAGATGCCGGTGGTGGCGTACGCCAACGAATACGCCCGCGCCATCATGGCCAATCTGAACCCGGAGAGCATCAAAAAGATGGATTTCTTTGACACCAGCGCCAACGCCTTTCTGACGGCCATCATCTGGTTTTACAAGAAGAACTTCCCCACGTTCTGCACCCTGCCCCACGTGGTAAACACGGCCCTTCACCCGGACTTTACCCACGTGCTGAGCATGCTCGACTCGGACCCCGAGTGCGGGGACATGGTGCGCTCCATCACCACGGCTGTCAAGCAGCGGGCCGAGAAGCAGGTGGCCGGCGTCATTGCCTCGCTGCAGATTGTTCTCACGCGCATCAACTCGCCGGAAATTGCCTGGGTGCTCACCCCGGACGAGGCAAGAGGGGAGGGGTTTAGCCTGGAGCTGAACGACAAGAAAGCCCCCAAGGTGCTGGTGGTGGGCAACGACCCCACGCTCAAGGAAACCTTCTCGCCGGTTATCAGCTGCATCGTAGCCGTGGCCCTGAAGCTGATGAACCAGCAGCACAAGCACCCGAGCTACGTGTTCCTCGACGAGGCCGCCACCATCTACGTGCCCAACCTGGAGGTGATACCGGCCACGGCGCGCAGCAACAAGGTGGCCATGATTTACATGACCCAGGACCTGAGTCAGATGATTGACGCCTACGGCCGGGAGAAAATGCAGGTGATGGTGAGCAACCTCAACAACCAATTTTTCGGCAAGGTCAATTCGCTGGAGACGGCCAAGTTCGTGTCCGAACTCGTGGGCAAGGAGGACCGGGAAATGGTGTCAGCCAGCCTGGGCCGTAGCCAGAGCGGCGGCGCCCGTGGCGCGGGCAGCAGCAGCAACCAGAGCGTGAGCTGGCAGGAGCGCAACTTGGTGCGGCTGCAGGATACCATCACGCTCGAAACCGGCGAATTCATCGGCCAGACCGTGGAAACGGAGCAGCCCTTTTTTCAGGGGAAGGTAGCGCGTCAGGCCACGCCGGGTAATTACCCGCTACACCCCTTGGCCACGTTCGAAGGCGGTCCGGCACCGGTACTGGAAGCGGCGCCGGCAGGGGAGGAGCCCAGCCGGGACTGGCTAAGCCAGCGCCGGGCGGCGCGGCAGGCCGGGAGCCAGCCCGCGGCCGAGGTCGTCGGTGCCCAGCAGGCCGTCATTCAGGCCAACTTTGCCTTGATACGCGAGGACGTGGCCGGCATTGTCGGGCAGTACGCCAACACCCTCAAGCCGGGCCAGATGCCGGACAATGAACCCATGCTTTAGGCGGCATTTGAGGCACCTTCAGTGCCGGTTTCTTGTTAACTAAATGCCTCCAGCTCCTCCCATTTACGTATTTTGCATGATGGAAACGCCCGCCTATCCGACCCCGCAGTTTGGCCCCCGTGAGCAGACCCGCGAGCAGCGGCAGTTCATCATCAGCCAGTCGCTGGGCATCACCCGCAGCCAGGGCCCCTATGAAGTGCCTGAGTGGCAGGCCGCGCTACACGAGCAGTACATAGATGGGTTGGTTGACCTGGACTATGTGGGGGCGCGCCACGACGAATACCGCGCTCAGTTCATTGCGGGCCAGGCGTCTGCCGCCGCGGTAACCAAGTAATTCTTCTTCGCGACACTTCAGCCCGGCCACCAGCGCCGCGCGGTTTTGCCCCGGCGTTTCTCGGTTATCGAGCGCTGGGCACTGCACGCCTATGACTGACCGCTTCACCAATCCGGAAACCGGCGTTTTTTATAACCGACTTGGCCTAACCGATGCCGAAGAGCTGGACCGGGAAACCAAGCGCCTGTCCCTGCGCCGGCTTGCGGAGTTGGCAGCCGGCCGCGGCCCGCAGGGCGACAGCTTCGATGCCGCGCGGCTGCGCGCCACGCACCAGTACCTGTTCCAGGATACGTTTGAGTGGGCCGGTCAGACCCGCCGGGAGGGTGCTTTTCAAGGAGTCAAAGCGGCCGACCTGCCGGGCATGGAGCGTCCCATGCACTTCGCACCCTTTGAGCGCATCGACGAGCGCCTGAACGCGCTGGGCGAGCAGCTCAAGCAGGAAAACAATCTCAAGGGCTTGACTACCCCGGCCGCGTTTGCCGAGCGGGCGGCCTACTATTTTGACCACTACAACCACGTGCACGCCTTCCGCGAGGGCAACGGGCGCACGCTGCAAGCTGCTTTCAGTGAGTTGGCGCAGCAGGGGGGCTACCGGGTTGACTTTAGCCGGGAGCACGAGCAACTCAACCCCGCCCGGGACCAGGGCATCGTTAGCCTGCACGGGGCGCCGCACCGCGAGAAGGACTTACAGGCCCTGCGTGACTTGTTTGCCCGCAACACCACGCCGCTGCCCGGACCGGAAGCCGAGGCGGCCCGCCACCCCAGCCAGGCCCGAGCCTTGGCAGACGGGCCTTTACCCGCGGTCCGGCAGATAGAGCAGCTCCGCGAGTTGGTGGCGGCCACCCCGGCCGTGCAGCAGCTGGTAGCCGGTGTGGACTACCGCCGCAACCAGCGCGCCGACGCCCTACTGAGCCAGGTGCTCGACATCGACCGCAACCCGCAGACGGGCGTGCCCCAGCACGGAACCGAATTGCGGCAGCTGCTGCAGGAGGCCGCGCAGGACAAACGCTTCCAGGACCCGCAATCCCAGCGGGAGGCGACGCGGTTCGGGGCCGCGCTGGCGGTCTTGCAGCCCCCGGAGCCAATGAAAGCCCTGGGGACTTCGCCGGCTTTACCTGCCACCGGGCCATCGACTGCGGGAACGGCCGCGTTTGTGCAAGCCGCCAAGCGGTTGGCCGAGGGATTGGAGGAGCAGGGCTACCCCGGGCCGGCTGATTCCTTGTCGCGGGCAGCCAAGGCCGTGGAGAAATCCGCTTATCTGGGCGGTGCCAACCTGCAGGCAGTGGGAGAGGCATTGACTCGGGCGGAGAAGATACCCGCGCTGGCCGATGACGCAGCCGCCTTGCGCGGTGCCGGGCGCAGTTTGCAGCAAGCCCAGCGGAGTATGGCCCCACCGACGCCGGGCCGGGAGAATGACGGTCTTGAACGGTAAGCACCCCCTTTTTCCATATTCTTCACGACCCGTTCATGAATCTATACATCGAAGCCGAGTACGAAGCTGCCAGCTGGGAGCTGGAGCAGTTGCTAGACCAGTGGCCGCAGCAAACCGAGCGCACGCTCACGCTACTGGCGGCGATTGAGGAATTCTCTCGGCAGGGCGCTTGCCACTGGCCGGCGCCGTTGCCGCCGCGCCTGCCTGAAGGTCCCATTGATGAAGCGCGTCGGGCGAGGGCATGGGCCCACCGGGTAAATCCTGCCTTGGCCCGGCAGTACCTGCTCAACCTGGCCCTAGCCAAGGAAGCCTTAGCTGTCCGGGAAAACCAGTCGCAGAATGGGTAGTCCACAACTGACCGAAGTATAGGGCTACCTTGGTACCGATGAAGGACGATGAACTCCAGTTTCTGCAGGAACAGCTTGAGGCGACCGAGTTGCTGCCCTGTGCCACCTGCCGGCAGGAGACGCTACACGCCCACGTGGAGGTGCTGGAGCGGTATGCATATGCCACGGAGTTGTTGATGGAATGCACCGCCTGTGGCACCCGGCGCACGTGGATGCAGTTGGAAACGCCGCAATAACCTGAATCGGAAATTCTGCCACCTCACAGATTGACGAAGCCAGCGGTAAAGGAGTGAACACGCATTTCCTGCATCATTACTTTAGCGTTTGCTTAAATACTAAAGTCTTATCTTTGTACCACGATGAAAGCACAATCCACTTGCGTCCGGGTCTTTGCCGATACTGCGCACATTGAACGCAGCACCCAACGGCTGGCTGCAGCTGAGGCTGGCTTGGAGGCACTTGCCCAGGTGCTGGCCCTGACCGGCAACGAAGTCCGCCTGAAGATGCTGTTTCTGCTGCTCGACCAGCAGCAGCTGTGCGTGTGCGACCTAGCCGACGTGCTGCATATGAACGTGTCAGCCATCTCCCAGCACCTGCGTAAGCTCAAAGATGGGGGCGTGGTGCAAGCCCGCAAAGTCGGACAGACTGTTTTTTACACGCTGACGCCTGCCCTGCGGCCTCTGGTGCAGCCCCTGCTTGCATCCGTTTCCACTTCTTTCACTGCCTCCGTAGCATGAGCCAATCCGCTTCCACTCCCACCAAGTCCCTGGCCGGAACGGGCCTGGTGGCCGCGCTGGCCGCCTCGCTGTGCTGCATTACCCCGCTGCTGGCCATCGTGGGAGGGCTGGGCGGCGTGGCTTCCACCTTCTCGTGGCTGGAGCCACTACGTCCCTACCTGATAGCCCTGACCGTGGGCGTGCTTGGCTTTGCCTGGTATCAGCAGCTCCGGCCCGCGCCGGTGGCGGCCGACAACTGCGGCTGCCCCGTGCCGGTCAAGCCTTCCCTAATGCAGTCGCGCGGCTTTCTGGCCAGCGTGACGGTACTAGCCGGGCTGCTGCTAACCTTTCCCTATTACGGTGCCCGGTTCTACCCAACGGTGGCGCCCAAACCGGTGGCTGCTACCATTGCGGCTCCGGTGTGGCAAACGAGCTCTTATCGCATCGGGGGCATGACGTGCGAGGCCTGCGCTCGCCACGTCGAGCACGACGTGCAGCAGCTGCCTGGCGTGCAGAGCGTGCAGGTGTCCTACGACCAGGGCACAGCCCAGGTACGCTTTAACCCGGCTGTCACGCCGGCAGCCCAGGTAGAGAAAGCCATTAACGGCACCGGCTACTCGGTAATGAACCCCACCACATCCCGCTAACCGTTCCCGGCTATGATTCCCCTTACGTCCCCTACAACTGCGACCGCTGAACTGACCTCGGTACTCACTTGCCCGGTGTGCCAACACGCGCAAGCCGAGCAGATGCCCACCGATGCCTGCCAGTGGTTTTACGAGTGCACCAGCTGCCACACAGTACTCAAGCCCCTGGCCGGCGATTGCTGCGTCTACTGCTCGTACGGCACGGTGCCCTGCCCGCCCATTCAGGAGCAGGGCAAAGGCGCCTGCGGCTGCTGCTAGGCCCACTATGTCTACTTCGCCCTTTGCTGACGCGACCACTGAGCTGGCCGCACTAGCCAAAGCCCTCGGTCACCCGGCGCGGGTGGCCATAGTGCGCCAGCTGCAAGCCCGTACCTGCTGCACATGCGGCGGGTTGGTGGCCGTGCTGCCCCTTTCCCAAAGCACCGTTTCGCAGCACCTGAAGGCGCTGAGCGTCGCTGGCCTCGTGCGCCCCGAAACTCAAGGCGCCCGCGCTAGCTACCAGCTCGACCCCGCCCGCTGGGCCCGGGTGCAGGAACTACTCGGCGGGTTGTTCGCCGAATTAAACCGGCGTGCCGACCAAGCCAGCGGCTAGGAAAACTTGAATTTCCTCGGCCGTTGCCCGGGCTGAGCGGCCCACGCCAATAAGCGTTGCAGAGGCAAACCCCGTCCAGCTACCGTACCCAACCAACCACAAACCCGGCCGCTTGGTGGCCCGCGTGCCCGTAGTGGCCACCCGTCCATCGGCCTCCAGCACGTCCAGCCCTTCCATAAACGAAAGCGCCGGCCGGAAGCCCGTGCACCAAATCACCGCGTCCACGGCTTCTTCCCGGCCGTCGGCCCACACCACGCCCGTGCGGGTGAACCGCGCAAAGGGCCGCACACTGCCAAGCGCGCTCCGCTCGCGGGCCTCCTTCACGGAGTCCACCATCACCACGTCGCCGAGCGAAGGCGGCGGAGCCGGCGCCTGACCGGCCTGCGCGTGATAGCGTTGCGTTGCTTGGGTGAACAGCACCCGGCCGTCCACGTCGTCTGGCAGAAAGCGGGGCTCTTTTTCCGTCACCCACGTCGTCTGGGCGACCCGCGACACTTCAGCCAGTATTTGTGCGCCTGAGTTGCCACCGCCCACCACCAGCACCCGCTGCCCGGCAAAGGGCGCCGCCTCCCGGTAGTGAGCCGAGTGTAGCTGCACACCGCCAAAATCCGACTGGCCGGCATACGTCGGCACGAAGGGGTTGCGCCAGCTGCCGGTCGCGCACACCACCGCCCGGGCCTGCCACGTCCCGGCATCGGTTTGCACGGCGTAGCCTTCTCCTAACTGCTGCACCCCGACCACCCGCACAGGCCGTCGCACCGGCAGGGCGTAGCGCTGCTCGTACTGCGTGAGGTAGTCAATAACGGCATCCCGGGCGGGAAAGCCGTTGTCCAGCGGGCGCGGCATCAGCCAGCCCGGCAGCGAGCTGGCATCGGCCGGCGAGAACAGCCGCAGCGAATCCCAGCCGTGCGGCCAGGCCCCGCCCGGTTCGGCTTGGTCGTCGAGCAGCACAAAGGTCAGGCCCGCCCGCCGCAGGTAGTAGCCCACGGCCAGCCCGCTCTGGCCGGCCCCAATCACGAGTACATCCACTTCCATCGCCGTGCTTACGGGCGCAGCCGCACCGCGACGGCCAACGAAACCTCAATGCTGTCCGGTCACCGCCGGTCCACAACCGCCCGCAGGCCTTCGCTCGGGGAAGCCCCATCCAAGTACTGCACGGGGGTGGCGCCCAACACCAAGCCTTGGCCCAACGCCGTCAACAGCGCGAGCCGCGGCGTGGGCTGCCAGCGCACCCCCACCCGCAGGCGGGCCACGGTGCAGGGACGCAGGCGAATGCGAGCCGTTTCCCGTTGACCCGCACGGTCTTCATCCGTCTGCACCAGGATTTCCTGCTGCCCGCCGGAGTACGCCAGGTTGACGCCCGCAAACGTGGTGGCCTTGCGTTCGGTCAGCATATCGACCCGCAAGCCAACCCCGGCCTTCACGCCGCTTCCGTCGTAGCCCCCGCCCACGGTGGCATCCACGCGCCGGCTCAGGCGGTAGCCCACGTCCAGCCCGTTGCCGTAGGGGGCACCCAGGCCCCCGGTCAGGGTCAGCACCACGGCCGGAGCAGCAGCGGGCATCGTGGGGGGAGCCACGGCGCTGGTATCCGTTTGCGCTCGACAGGGCAGGGCCAGCGGGCCGCTGAGAAGTAGCCCGAGCAGCGCGGTAGACTGCGTACCGACTCCCAAAGAACCCGGGCGCTTAGTCATCAGGCAGTTTGGAATTCGCGCTGCACAAACTCGTGGGCGTAGGCCTTCACCTGGTCGCGCACGCTGTCAAACTGCTGCCTGATTTCATCCTCGGTGCCTTTGGCTTTGGCCGGGTCGGGGAAGTTGTGGTGCAGCTTTTTGGCCGAGGAAGGGAATACGGGGCACACTTCGTTGGCGTGGTCGCACACGGTCAGCACGTAGTCAAACGGCACCTGGGCGTACTCGTCCATGTGGTTGCTGGTGTGGTGGGATATGTCCACCCCGTCCGCCGCCATGGTCTGTACGGCCCGGGGGTTGAGGCCGTGCACTTCCACGCCGGCGCTGTATACCGAGGCCCGGTCACCGAGTTCTTGCTCCAGGTAGCCGTGCAGCAGTTGGCTGCGGCAGGAATTGCCGGTGCAGAGCACCAGCACGTTTTTCTTGTCAGACATGGTCAGGGGATAGTTTATGCTTCAGAATTACGCTTGCGTGGTCACGCTCTTGCCGCCGTACCAGCGGCGCCGGAACCAGAAAGCCACGTTCACCAGCGCAATCAGGGCCGGCACCTCAATCAGCGGCCCAATCACACCAGCAAAGGCCTGCCCGGAGTTGAGCCCAAACACCCCAATGGCTACCGCAATGGCCAACTCGAAGTTGTTACCGGTAGCTGTGAAGGCAATGGAAGCATTTTCTGCATAATCCGCCCCCAGCCACTTGCCTGCGGCGAAGCTGAGCACGAACATGATGCCGAAGTACAGAGCCAGCGGCAAGGCAATGCGCAGCACGTCCAGCGGCACCTGCACAATGGTTTCGCCCTTGAGGCTGAACATGACCACAATGGTGAGCAGCAGGGCAATCAGCGTGATGGGGCTGATGGCCGGGATGTACACCTTCTCGTACCACTCGTTGCCTTTCAGCCGGCGCAGGATGGTGCGCGACAGGAAGCCGGCCGCAAACGGGATGCCCAGGTAGATGAGCACGCTCTGGGCAATGTCCCCGATGCCAATATTGACCTCGTAGCCTTTCAGACCGAAGTAGGGCGGTAGCACGGAGATAAACAGCCAGGCCAGCAGGGAGTAGAACAGCACCTGAAAAATGGAATTAAGCGCCACCAGCCCGGCCGCGTATTCCCGCGAGCCGTCGGCCAAGTCGTTCCACACCAGCACCATGGCAATGCAACGCGCAATGCCAATCAGAATCAGGCCCATCATGTACTCAGGCTTGTCGGGCAGCAGCCAGATGGCCAGGAAAAACATGAGCAGCGGGCCCAGTATCCAGTTCAGGAACAAGGACAATCCGATGATGCGCGTGTTCTTGAAGACCTTGGGCAGTTCTTCGTACTTGACCTTGGCCAGCGGCGGGTACATCATCAGAATCAGGCCAATGGCGAGCGGCACGTTCACGGTGCCCACCGAGAAGTAGTTCACCGCGTCGTTCATGCCTGGCACGAAGTGGCCCAGGGCCACGCCCAGCGCCATAGCCAGGAATATCCAGAGCGTGAGGCCCCGGTCCAGGCCCGAGAGTTTCTTTTCGGCCAGGGCGGCGGGAGCCGGCGCCGCGAGCGGGGCCGAAGGGTTAAGCGTTGACATGCGTAGAGGATAATTCGGATTCGTTGATAGGAGATGTGGGTGTGGGTAGCACGCCCACCACGGCGCTGCGGCGCTCCAGCAGCAGGGTGTCGCGCCACACGCCGTGCAGCTGACCAATCCGCTCGCGCCGGCCCACCTCGCGGAAGCCTTCGCCAGCGTGGATGCTCACGCTGGTGGTGTTCTCGGGAAAGATGCCCGCCTGCAGCGTCCAGATGCCGTTGGCTTCGGAATCGGCCACCAGGGCGGCCAGCAGCTGCCGGCCCACGCCGCGCCCGCGGGCCGCGCCGGCCACGTACACGCTGACTTCGGCCACGCCGCCGTACACGCAGCGGCTCGACACCGGCGAGAGGGCCGCCCAGCCCAGCACCTGCCCGGTGTGGCCGTAGCCCGCGTCCACGGCCACCAGGCGGCTATGGGGCAGATGGCTGAGGTCCCAGTCCTCCCAGGTCGGGGCCGCGGTGGTGAACGTGGCGTTGCCGGTGGCAATGCCCTGCTCGTAGATGGCGCGCACCTCGGGCCAGTGCGCAGCGGTCAGGGGTTGCAGTTTCATCAGGTAGTCAGTTGAAAGGGGTGAAAAGACTTATTTGCGGTTGAGCAAGTAGGCCCCGGCGACAAGCAGCAGTGCCCCAGCTAGTCGGCTCAACGTGAGGGGATTGCGCGTTAGGCCAAGCAGCCCGAGTTGGTCGAAGAGTAGGGCCGTGAGCAGCTGCCCGGTCACAACCAGGGTGAAGAGCGGGGCCGCGCCCACGCGTTGCAGGGAAAAGGTGATGGCCGCGATGTAGACCATGCCCAAGGCGCCGCCCGTCCACTGGTACCACCGCACCCCCTGCACGGCAGCCAGGGTGGGCAGCGGCGTCTGGGTGCTGGCCAGCACCGCCGCCGCCGCCAGGGTGCCTACCAGGTAAGAGGCCAGCACGGCCCACATCACGCTCTGCAAGCCCCCGCGCAGCTGGCTGTTCACGGCCGACTGCGTGGTCAGGGCCGCCCCGGCCAGCACCAGCACGAGGAAGGGTAGGTATTTCATGGCATAAGCAAAACCAGCAGCGCCGCCCGCGGCCCTTAGTAGGCCTTGCGCAACATGTCTGCGTACTCGTTGGGCAGCGCCGAGGCTTCCACCGCCTGCGCGGCCTTTTCCACGTCGTATTCCACACGAATCAACTCCGAGCGCACGCTGTTGGGGTCCGTTAGCTTCGTGTTCTCGTCCAGGTGCAGCAGTTGGTAGGCCGCGCGCGGGTCGCCGTCCTTGGGCTTGCCCACTGAGCCGATGTTGAGCGCGTGCCGGTAGCGGGTTTCGCCCTCGTGCTCGTAGGCAAACGTGCGGTGGTAGGGCTTGTGGGTGTGCCCAAACAGCAGGATGTCGGCGTTGGCCTCTTGCAGGATGCGCAAAAAGCTGCTCTCCGGCCGGTCCTCGAACAGGTACTCGTTGATTTTGCGCGGCGAGCCGTGCACCATCAGCAGGCTCAGCGTGCAGGGCTCCTCCTGAAAGTCCAGCCGCATGTGCTTGGGCAGGTAGCGCAGGTAGCGGCGCTCCTCTTGGCCCACCACTTGATTGGTGTAGGCAATACTCTGGGCGCCCAGGTCTTTTTCCGTGTCCGTTTTGTAGGCGCAGCCGCAGTTTTCGCTGGCCATCCCGATGCCCTGGTCGTAGTTGCCGGCCAGTGTGGGGATGCCCCGCCGCCGCACTTCGTTGACCACCTCGTTGGGCCAGGGGGCGTAGCCCACCAGGTCGCCCAGGCAGAAAATCATGTCGGGCCGGCGCTGCTCCATGTCGGCCAGCACCGCTTCCAGGGCCGGCAGGTTGCCGTGCACGTCAGAGAAAAAAGCAATTGTCATCAGAAGGCGAAGAGGTAAGATGAGTAGGTAGCAAAACGGCGCCACCCAGGGAGGGCAGCGCCGTTTAGGTCGCGTTTAGCAGCACCCGCCGCCGGGCGTGCAGGCCATTTGCAGCTGGGGCAGGGCAAACTGCTGGGCATCGGGGATGCCGCAGGCATCCTGGGCCAGGCAAGCCGTCTGCTTCGGCATCAGCACGAAGTCGGTGCCGTCGAAGGTGAGGCCGAACTTGCCGATGGTGGCCTGCTGGTACTCCACTTCGATGTCCAGGTCTTCGCTGCCCAGAATCTTTTTCGACAGGTTGAGGATGTGCAGGAATTTCTGCGGGGCCAAGCGGTGGTCGTAGTCACCGGCTTCCCAGAGTTGGAAGTTGGCCACGGTTTCCTTGCGCTCCACGCCGCCGCAGTCGATGAAGTGCTTGCTCACCAAGCCGACTTCCGTCACGTGGAAGTGCGCGGGCAGGTGCTCGCCCGAAGGCAGGCGGAAATTGACGGCTTCGAGACCTGCGAGGGTCTGCTTCATTTCGGAGATTTTCATAGTCAGAAAGGCTAGAGTGGGAAGATGAATTAGCAACCGCAGGCATCGGCCGGTCCGCAGGCCGGGCTGGTGGTGGCTTCGATGAAAAAGGCGGTGAAGTGCTGGTGGACTTGCTTGAGCAGCTCGGTGTTGAGGCAGTAGCAGACGGTGAGCCCGTCAATCTCGCCACGAATCAAATCCAGGGCTTTGAGCTCCTGCAGGTGCTGCGAGACGGTGGTGCGCGAGAGCGGCAGCTCGGCGGCGATGTCGCCGGAGATGCAGGTTTGCTTGGAAGCCAGGAACTGGATGATGGCCACCCGGGCCGGGTGCGCCAGGGCCTTGGCCACGCGGGCCAGCTGCTGTTGCTCTTGGGTGAAGGCGGCGGTCTTGGCGTAGGTCATAACGAAGCTGTGAAGTATGTCGCAAATATACGACATTAAATGACGTAAGTTTGCGACATAGATTATTTTCTTGTTATCCTTCGCCTTCTGGCCGCTTCGTTGCCATGAAAAGCCCCTTGCTGATTCTGCTTGCGCTGCTGGGGTGCTTGCCCCTGTTCGCGCAGTCCGGGGCGTCGGTGCCGTTTCAGGGCCCGACCCCGGGCTTTCATCAGACCCACACCGGTCAGATACTCTTCAGTTCCACCACCATTCCCGAGGACGGCTACCCGGGCGCGGCCTACATCGGTTTGCGCACCTACGCCCTAACTCCCCAAAGCGGCTTGTACTTCACGGCCTTTCTCGGTTCCTCTCTCACCCAGGCCCTGCACCGCCTGGCGCCCCGCCTGCCGCTAGAGGAGTTGGTCCGCACGGGCACCTACCAATTCAGCTTTTACGTCGACGGGCAACTAGTATACCTCACCAACCTGCCCCCGGATGCGGTTTTCCAGGAAGTCAAGATTAACGAGACGGTATTACCCCAGCCGTTGCGAAAGCCCGGTGAGGCGGCGGCCGAGTGGGGTCAGCTGCTGTGGGAACGGTTCCTGGCTAATGGCGGCGTCAGAGCCCTGGCCCCGGGGCAGCACCTGCTGCGCATCGAAATCCGGCCTTACTTCCAGGACCCCGCGCTGCGGGACGCGCCGGTGCTGGCCGCGGGGCAAGTAGCCCTCGATGTGACGCAGCCGCTTGCGCCCCTCAGCCGGACGCGTTAAGTTGCGGCGGCCCCCACGTGCATCCCATGAGCTACCTGCAAGTCATGGCCTTGGTTAAAAGTTTGGTACAAAGGTTAAACGAACAACCACTTGATGGGTATGTCAACGCCCGCGTCTCGGCCAAAGACTAACATCTCATTACCCATTTCAGCAAAAAATCAGCGGCACCATCACACAGCGGCCGCAGTGTAGCCGCCGGGGCCGGAGTCGATGATGAGAACGTCTTAGGAAGAATCGGACATGAGCCGGAGCAGCTTAAGGGTGAAAAATAGCCAGGCAGTTCTTACAGGTGGGTTTCGTGTTTAGCGAAGTCGCCGCGCTCCACCTGAATGGTGGCGTGCTGCACGGCGTGCTTCCCCGTCACGTAGGCATGGGCGCGGGCCAGCACGTCATCGTGCTGGGCACCGTCGGCCAACACGACGTGGACGCTGAGGGCGTTGACCCCGGACGTGAGTACCCAGGCGTGCAGGTCGTGCACGGCCGCCACGCCCGGCTCGGCCAGCAGGCCTTGGCGCAGGGCTTCCAGGTTCACATCGGCCGGGGTGCCTTCCAGCAGCACGTTCACCGATTCTTTGAGCAGCGCCCAGGTGCGGGGCAGAATGAACAGGCCGATGCCGGCCGAGAGCAGCGGGTCGGCGTAGTACCACTTGGTGGTGAGCATAATGACGCCGGCAATCAGCACCCCTACGGAAGTAAGCAGGTCGCTGAGCACCTCGAAGTAGGCCCCTTTCATGTTCAGGCTTTCGCCCGAGCTTTTGCGCAGCAGGTACACCCCGTAGAGGTTGACCAGCATCCCCACCCCGGCCACCCACATCATGGTGGTGCTTTCCACCTTGGGCGGATTCAGGAAGCGGAAATAGGCCTCGTAGAGGATATAGAGCGAAATCAGAATCAGCACCACCGCGTTGGTAAGGGCGGCCAGAATCTCGAAGCGGTAGTAGCCGTAGGTGCGCTCGGGGGTGGCGGGCTTTTCGCCGAAGCGGATGGCGAGCAGGGCCAGCCCCACCCCGGCCACATCGGTGAGCATGTGGCCGGCATCGGCCAGCAGGGCCAGGCTGCCGGTCCAGAAGCCGCCGATGACCTCGGCCACCAGGTAGGACAGGGTCGTAAAAAAGACGATGGTCAGGGCGCGTTTGTTGCGCGAAGCGGCGCTGCCGCTCATGCCGTGGGACTCGCTCATGACTGGTTTCCGGCATGGTGGTGGGGGCCTTCGCGCAGTTCGCGGGGCATGGGCTCGACCACTGACAGGTGCTCTTTTACCTGCGGGGCGGGGGGAACAGCCGGCGGCGTGCTGCCCGTGCCCGGCGTGGTGTAGTCCATGCGCTGGATGCGCACCGCGTTCAATATTGCCAGCAGAGCCACCCCCACGTCGGCAAATACGGCTTCCCACATGGTGGCCAGGCCACCGGCCCCGAGAACAAGCACGATGCCCTTCACGATGAAGGCCAGCCAGATGTTTTGCCACACCACCGAGTGCGTGGCGCGGGCAATGCGCCGGGCCGTGGCAATCTTGCTGGGGTGGTCGGTCTGAATCACCACGTCGGCTGTTTCGATGGTGGCGTCGGAGCCGAGGCCGCCCATGGCAATGCCCACGTCGGCCAGGGCTACCACGGGGGCGTCGTTCACGCCGTCGCCCACGAAGGCCAGCTTGCGGCCCGCGTCCTTGTACTCCTGCACGTAGCGGGCCTTGTCTTCGGGCAGCAGCCCGCCGTGGGCCTCGTCAATGCCCAACTCCTTGGCCACGCGCTGGGTGATGCTGTCCTTGTCGCCGGAGAGCATGACGATTTTGGTAATGCCGTCGGCCCGCAACTCCTGCACGGTTTGCAGGGCGTCGGCTTTCGGCGCGTCGGCCACGGTCAGGTAGCCGGCGTACTGGCCATCAATGGCGGCCACCACAATGCTGTCGAACACCTGGTCTACTTCGGCCGGGTAAGCCACATTGAATTTGGTGAGCAGCTTGGTGTTGCCCGCCAGCACGTCGCGGCCCTCGACCCGGCCGCGCAGGCCGTGGCCGCTGATTTCCTCTACGTTCTCTACGGGCACCCCGGCCGCCGCCGCGCCGACGTGCAGCACCACGGCCTTGGCGATAGGATGGGTGGATTTTACTTCCAGTGCCCCAACCAGGCGCAGCATCTGGGCCGCGTCCATGCCGGGGGCGGGCTGCACCTGCTGCACGGCAAATACGCCCTGGGTGAGCGTACCGGTTTTGTCCATCACCACCGTGTCCAGTTCGCGCATTACGTCCAGGAAGTTGGAGCCCTTGAAGAGGATACCCGCTTTCGAGGCCGCGCCGATGCCGCCGAAGTAGCCCAGCGGAATGCTGATGACCAGTGCGCAGGGGCAGGAAATAACCAGAAACACCAGGGCCCGGTAGAGCCAGGTGCGGAACACGTAGTCATCGACCATGAAGTAGGGCACCAGCACCAGCAGCACGGCCAGCAGCACGACAATGGGCGTGTAGATTTTGGCAAACTTGGTGATGAACTGCTGGGTTTTGGCCTTGCGGCCCACCGCGTCCTGCACCATCGCCAGAATTTTGGCCAGCTTGGTATCCTGGTAGATGGCTGTTACCAGCACCTGCACCAGGCTTTCCTGGTTTATCATGCCGGCCAGCACCACCTCGCCCGTTTGCTTGGTTTGCGGAGCCGACTCGCCGGTGAGGGCGGCCGTGTTGAACGAGGCCGGGCCTTTGGCCAGCGTTCCGTCGAGGGCCACTTTCTCGCCCGGCCGCACCTCAATCACGTCGCCCAGCTGCACGGCTTTCGGGTCGAGCACCAGCGACTGACCCCCGCGCACGACCGTTACCTCCGTCGCCTGAATTTCGAGCAGCGCCCGGATGCTGCGCTTGGCGCGGTTCACGGCCGCGTCCTGAAACAGCTCACCCACGGTGTAGAACAGCATCACGGCCACGCCCTCGGGGTATTCGCCGATGGCAAAGGCTCCGAGCGTGGCAATGCTCATGAGCAGGAACTCGTTGAACACGTTGCCGGACGGAATGCTGAGCACGGCGGCTTTCAGCACTTTCCAGCCGACCAGCAGAAAGGCCACGCCGTACCAGACCAAGCGCACGTAGCCGGTAAAAAAGCCCACGTTGTAGTAATCAAGGGCGATGCCGCCCAGCAGCAGGGCCAAACTCACGCCGGGCCAGAGGTAGGGGTTCGCGCCGGCCGGGCCGTGGTCGTGGTCGTCGCCGCTGGCGTGGTCGTGGCCGGCGTGCTCGTCGACGGCCTTGCCCGCCAGGTCCACCACCTTTTTGCCAACGGGGTGGTCGTGGCCGGCGTGGTCATGGCCGGGTACGTCGTGGCCTTCGGGGTCGGCGGCGGCTTCAGGCGTGAGCTGGTCGCGGTTGAGGGCGCCCACGTTTTCGAGCTGCACCTGCTTGGCGGTGTTCAGCTCTTCGTCGGTATTGGGGGAAGTAGGGTCAGGCATAAGAAAAAAAAGTGTCAGGTTAGAGGATAAAGCGGCGGTCAGCCAGGGGCTACCAGTCCACGAAAAAGCCGGCTACGCCCACCAGCACGAGCACCGCGCCGGTCAGTCGGCGCTCGTGCCGGGCCAGCCCGTCGAGGTTCAGGCGCTGCAGGCTGCGGTGGGCCAGGGCCACCAGCGCGCACATGGCCGACACGGAGGCCAGCAGGTACACGCTCATGAGCAGGGCCAGGGCGGCCGGGCCGTGGGTGCCGGCGGCCAGGAAAAAGGTTTGGATTTCCAGGCAGGGGGCCAGAAACATGGTGGCCGCCAACACTGGCACCACGCGCCGGCGCGGCGTGCGCTGGCTGAGGGGCCGGGGGTCGGGGTGGGTGTGGCCGGTGCCGGAAAAGGCATAGAGCAGCCCGATGCCGATGAGCAGCAGCGGAGCCACCCAGCCGGCAAACTGCGCGAAGCGGGCCGAAAGCCGCCAGCCGAGCAAACCCAGGGCTAAGCCGATACCCACGGTACTCAGGACGTGGGCGAGTCCGGCCACCAGCGTCACCCCCACCGCCCGCCGCAGCGGCCAGCCTTCGGCCCGCGCCACGGCCAGCACCGGGGCCCAATGGTTGGGAATGGCGGCGTGCAGCAGGCTGAGCACCAAAGCACCGGTGAGTAGTTCCAGCATAGGACGGCTTACGAACGGGGCCAGAACAAGATGACGGCCAGTCCCAGCAGCACGATGGTTCCGCCCAGCACATCGAACCGGTCGGGCCGGAAGCCATCGAAGTACCAGGCCCAGGCAATCGACATGACGACGAAAACGCCCCCGTACACGGCGTAGGTTTTGCCGAAGGACGTGGACTGCCAGGTGGCGACCCACCCGTACACGACGAGCAGCACGGCCCCCAGCAGCCCCATCCAGGCCGGACGGTCGGCCTTGAGCCACTGCCACATCAGGTAGCCGCCGCCGATTTCGCAGAGGCCGGCGATAAAGAAAAGGAACAAGGGCTGGAGGTAGCTCATGAACTGGGTCGCGGTGAAACAATGGGGTTGAACGGCGTTTGCCGGCCGGGGGCTATTCCTCTTCCTCGGCGTTTTTCATCTTGGCCAGCAGGGAATAAGCCCCATCCGTGACGAAGCTGCTTGTGGCCGGTACTCCTTCCGGCAGGGTGATTTCCGTGAAGCTGTCTTCGCTGCGGCCCAGCGTCACGGGCACCATACGGTAGCGCCCGGCGGCTACCACGGCGAAGGCGTAATTCTTGCCCTCGAAGCGCACCAGGGCGGCATCGGGCAGCGTGGGGGCCTGGGTGCGGCCGGTTTCAATCATGGCCCGCACGTAGAGTCCGGGCAATAGCGTGGGGTCGTTTTCCTGGTCGAGGTGGCCGTGCACGCGCACGGTGCGGTCTTCGCCAATGGCTTTGCCGACCAGGTACACCCGGGCCGTGCGCTCCCGGCGGGTGCCGGTGGAGTCGCTGGCCAGAGTAAAGCGAATCAGCTGGCCTTTCTGCACGCGGGCCACGTCGCGCTCGAACACCGTCAGTTCGACGTGCAGGTGGTCAGGGTCTACAATCTCAAACAGGGCGTCGGTGGCCGTCACGGCTTGGCCCACAGTCACGTTCACGGCCCGCACGAAGCCGGCCCGGGGGGCGCGAATGGCAGCGGTCGTGACCATCTTGCCGCCGACGGGCAGGCCCGCCAGCCGCAGCCGGGCGGCCTGGGCATTGGTCTGCACGCGCAGGGCGTTGTAGTCGGCCTGGGCACGCTGGTAGTTTTTCTGGGGTGCTACCTCCTGCTCATACAGCTCTTTCTGGCGGGCCAGTTCGGTGCGGGCGTATTCCAGGCGGGCGCGGGTTTCGAGGTAGTCTTGCTGCAACGTCACAAACTCCGGGTTGCGGATGGTGGCCAACACTTCGCCCTTGCGTACGCGGGCTCCTTGCAGCAATTCGGTGTTGTCCACGAAGCCGCCCAGTGGGGCTGTGATGGACACGGCGCTTTCCGGGGGCACGTCCAGCGTGCCGGTCACGGCCAGGCCCGCGCCCATGGGCCGGTCGGCCAGACGGGCGGTTTTCAGGCCGGCGGCCTGCTGCTCGGCCACGGAGAGGGTCACGACATCGGAAGCATCTTCGCCTTCCGCTTCACCGCCGGCTTCCTTGCCTTCGGTGGCGGCGGTTTCCGCGTCCGCCTCTTCTTTCTTATCGGCACCGCAGCCGGCCAGGGTCAGGCCTAGCAGCAGCACCAGGGATGCAATCTTATTCATGGGATTCAGGTCAGGGGGAAGAAATTACTGGGCTGCTGTGCCCAGCAGGTAGTCCAGGTCAATGGCGGTTTGGTTGTGCGCCAGCACGGCATCGAGGTAGGCCGTGCGCACAGTCAGGGCGCGTTCCAGGTTCAGCAGCAACTCGGAATAGGTGGTTTCACCAGCTTTATAGGCCAGTTGGCTCAGGCGCACGATAACGGCCGCCTGGGGCAGGCCGGTTTGCTCGTAGAACTGCACCCGGCGCTGCTGCTCCAGCAGGCGTAGGCGCAGCTCATCGAGCTGGGCGGCGGCTTCGGCCTGGTAGCGCTGATACGTCGTCGTAGCAACCTGCTCCTGCAATTTGGCCGCCTGTACCCGTGCCTTCTGCGGGCCGCGCAGCAGCGGAATGGCCACCCCGGCCTGCACGCTCTGGAACCGGTCGCCGGTGCCGTAGGTCGTAGCCTGCCCGTCCACCTCGTAGGTGCCCCGCAGCGACTGATTGGTATAGCCCACCGTCACTTGCGGCAGCCCTTGGGCCTGCTCCACGCGGGTTTCGGCCCGGCGCTCGGCAATCTGCTGCTGCAATACCCGGGCTTGGGGCGTAGCGGCCAGTACCGACGTGTCAGCCGCGGCTCCGGAGGCAGGCAGCAGGCGCAGGATACTATCGGCAATGGCGACCGGCTGCGTGGTTTGCAGCAGGGCCTGTAGCTGGCGCTGGGCAATGGCGTAGTCGGCCCGGGCCTGGGTGAGCAGGTTTTGCGTCTCTCCCTGCTGAATCAGGGCGTTGGCCGGCTCCAGGCGGGCGACTTCCCCGGCTTTGAAGCGCAGCTGCGCGGCGCGCAGGAATTCGGTGTAGATGCTGTCCTGCCCGCGCAGCGTGCGCAGCCGGTGGCGGGCGTGTACGGCCCGCTCGTAGCTCAGGCGCACCTGCCGGCGCAGCTCGGCCTGCACTTGCGCCAACTGCTGCTCCCGGCCCCCAATCTGGGCCTGGCTCAACCCCGCCTGGGCTTTGTAGTAGCCCGGCAACGCCAGCGACTGGCCGATGCTAAACACGTTGTCGGACAGCGGGGAGTTGACTTGCCCGTAGGTGCCCAGAATCGTGGTGCGGCCTACGTCAAAGGAAGTTCGGCGCAGGGCCTGTTGGGCTTCCAGGGAGCGTTGGGCCGCCTGCACCGTGCCGTTGGCCTGCAACGCCTGCCCTACGGCCTGGGTGGCGGTAAGCGCACCCTGCGCCCGGGCGGGCACGGCGGCAAGCAAGCCCCCCAGCACGAGCAGCAGCACCGAAACCGGTACGGCAGCCGTCGGCCGCGGCTTCTCTTCTCCCTTCGGTTCGGACTTGCGCTCGGACAGGGCGTAGAGCACCGGCAGCACCAGCAGGGTGAGCAGCGTGGCCGTTACCAGCCCGCCGATGACGACGGTGGCCAGCGGGCGCTGCACTTCGGCCCCCGCTGACTGCGACAGGGCCATTGGCAGGAAGCCCAATGAGGCCACGGTAGCCGTCATCAGCACCGGCCGCAGGCGTACCTGCGTGCCTTCCAGAATGCGCCGGTAAAGGTCGGTGTGGCCTTCCTCTTTGAGTTGGTTGAAGTAGCCGATGAGCACGATGCCGTTGAGCACGGCCACCCCGAAGAGGGCAATGAAGCCCACGCCGGCCGAGATGCTGAAGGGCATGCCCCGCAGCCACAGGGCCAGCACCCCGCCGATGGCCGACAATGGAATGGCCGTGAAAATGAGCACTGACTGTTTCAGTGACTTGAAGGTGAAAAACAGGAGCACGAAAATCAGTAGCAGGGCCACCGGCACGGCAATGCTGAGCCGCTCGGAGGCCTGGCGCAGGTTCTCGAACTGGCCGCCGTAGGTGGTGTAGTAGCCGGGCGCGAACTTCAGCTGCCGGTCCACTTTGCCCTGCAGCTCGGTCACAACGCTTTCCACGTCGCGGCCCCGCACGTTGAAGGCCACCGTGATGCGGCGCTTGGCGTCGTCGCGCTGAATCTGGTTGGGGCCTTCTTGCAGCTCCACCGTGGCAACCTGCTCCAGGGGAATCTGCTCGCCGGTGGGCGTGGCCACCAGCAGCTGGCGCACGTTACCGATGTTCTGGCGCAGCTCCGGAGCCAAGCGCAGCACCACATCAAAGCGGCGCTCCTGCTCGAAGAGCTGCCCGGCGGTCTGGCCGGCAAAGGCCGTTTGCACCGTGCGGTTCACGTCCTCCGCATTCAAGCCAAAGCGGGCCAGGCGGTTGCGGTCGAGCTTGACCACGATTTGCGGCAGGCCCGTGACCTGCTCCACGTACACGTCTTCGGCCCCTTCCACCTGGCGCACCAGGCGGGCGGCCCGCTCGGCGTAGGAAGCCAGCTGGGTGAGGTCTTCGCCGTAGATTTTCAGGACCACATCCTGCTTAGCCCCCGAAATCAGCTCGTTGAAACGCATCTGTATAGGCTGCTGAAAGCCGAAGGTTACGCCCGGAATCACGCTCAGCGCTTCGGCCATCTTGCCGGCCAGCTCTTCCTGCGTTTTGGCGGAAGTCCACTTGCCCTGGTCTTTTTCTAGGATAACCATCACGTCGGCCGCTTCCACAGGCATGGGGTCGGTGGGTATCTCGGCCGCCCCGATTTTGGCCACCACCTCCTTGACTTCGGGAAACTGCTTCTGCAGGATTGTTCCGGCCTGCAGGCTCCGGTCCACGGTGTAGCTCAAGGAGGAGCCGGTGAGCGTGCGCAGTTCAATGGCAAAATCTCCTTCGGCCAGCTGCGGGATAAACTCCCCGCCCAGGGTGCGGAACAGCAGCAGCGCCCCGACGAACAGGGCCACGGCCGAGGTCAGTACCACCGCTTTGCGGCGCAGCGCCCATTCCAGCACCGGGCGGTAACGGGCTTCGAGCCAACTCATCATCCGGTCGGAGAAGTTGCGCTTCACTTCCGTCGAGCGGCTCAAGGCCAGGGCCGACATCATGGGCACGTAGGTCAGACTCAGGATGAACGCCCCGATAATGGCGAAGGCCACGGTCTGGGCCATCGGCCGGAACATCTTGCCCTCAATGCCCACCAGCGCCAGCAGAGGCAGGTACACAATCAGGATGATGATTTCGCCAAAGGCGGCCGAGGAGCGGATTTTACTGGCCGCGTGGTAGGTTTCCTCGTTCATCTGCTCGGTGCTGAGCCGGTTGCCCGGGACCCGCAGCTGCCCGCCGTGCAGGCGGTGCACGATGGCTTCGACGATAATCACGGCCCCGTCCACGACCAGCCCGAAGTCGATGGCTCCCAGGCTGAGCAGGTTGCCCGACACGCCGAACAGGCGCATCATGCTGATGGCAAACAGCATGGCCAGCGGAATAACGGAGGCTACTACCAGCCCGGCCCGCCAGTTGCCCAGAAACAGCACCAGTACGAACAGCACAATCAAAGCGCCCTCAATCAGGTTGGTTTTCACCGTGCCGATAGCGCGGCCTACCAACTCGGAGCGGTCCAGGTACACGTCGATGGCCACGCCCTCCGGTAAGGATTTCTCCACCGTCAGCATCCGGGTTTTCACGTCCTTAATCACGTCGTTGGCGTTGGCTCCTTTCAGCATGAGCACGATGCCGCCGGTCACTTCGCCCTCCCCGTTGCGGGTCATGGCCCCGTAGCGCACGGCCGAGCCCGGGCGCACGTCGGCCACGTCGCGCACCAGCACCGGCATACCGCCCGCCGTGCTGCGCACCACGATGTTGCCCAGGTCGGCGGCGTTTTCAGCCAGCCCTTCGGTGCGGATAAAGTAGGCCGTGGGCTTCTGGTCGAGGTAAGCGCCGCCCGCGTTCTGGTTGTTGCGCGAAACGGCCTGATATACCTGTTCCGTGGTGACGTTCAACGAGCGCAGGCGGGTCGGGTCCAGCCGGATTTCAAACTGCTTGAGCTGGCCGCCGAAGCTGGCCACGTCGGCCACGCCGGGGGTGCCCAGCAGCTGCCGGCGCACTATCCAGTCCTGAATCGTGCGCAGCTCGCGGGCGTCGTACTTCTTCTCGAAGCCGGGCTTGGCGCGTACCAGGTACTGGTAGACTTCGCCCAGACCAGTACTGACCGGAGCCATTTCGGGCCGGCCGATGCTGGCCGGGATTTGGCTTTCGGCTTCGCGCAGGCGCTCCCCGACCTGCTGGCGGGCCCAGTAAATGTCAACTTTATCCTCGAAGACGATGGTAACCACCGAGAGGCCAAAGCGGGAAAAGGAGCGCACTTCCTCCCGGCCGGGAATGGTAGCCAGGCTCTGCTCGACGGGGAAGGACACGAGGCGCTCAATGTCGCTGGCAGCCAGCGAAGGAGCCACCGTATAAACGACAATCTGGTTGGTGGTAATATCGGGCACCGCGTCAATCGGCAGCCGGCTCAACGAGTAGCTGCCCCAGGCCACCAGGGCCAGGGTCAGAATCCCGATAATGAGCTTGTTGTGAATGGAAAAATGAATCAGCCGGTCAAACATCCGTTGCTGTGGGGGTTAGGTCTAACACTTTCAGTGAATAGCCTGCTCACCCGGCGGTTCCGGCTACTGAGCGCGGGAACGGCGGGGATGGAACGCACTTCTGGGGCCAACGCCACGCGTTAGCAAGCTCCGACCAGCCGGCTCCACAAGGAAGCAGGCCGCCCGGACAGGGTGGTTAGCAGGAAAAAGAGGAAAGTATTAGGCCTGGGGCGGCTGCCACACAGAACCGAGGGCCCGCGTCGGGGCACCCACTATCAGCCGGCCGTGCTGGGGGCTGGTGCCCCACTCCACCAACTGGGGGTAAGCAGCTACGGCCATGCCTGGCAGTGTAACCACCACCCCGCCGCAGCAGTGGCACTGGCAGAGCGGCGAACACCAGTCACCCAAGGCGTCGGAGCTGCAGTCCGAATGCGTAGCCGCTGCCACCGTTGTCTGGGCCTGGTCCTGGCACACGGCTACCTCGTCCGTGCAGGTCATGCAGGAGAGGAACGCGAAGTAGCAGGCGAAAAACAGGCTGAGCAGGCGCATGAAGCGGCAAAGGTAGTGAATCCCGGGGGCCGGAGCTGCTTTTACCGCTAAAGTCCGGTGAAGGTTCCCCGACCGAACAACTAGCCCGGTAGGGCTGCCCCCGGGTGAAGTTCCGGGCGGGTACTCCTTGTTTGCTGAAAAGCGGTCAGGGCATTTTCCCAGCGCGAAGTCCTGCAAGAAAGCCTTTTTGCCTTCCGTTGTTGGTGCTAGTTAACTTGCTCGTTTAACCTTTGTACCGAACTTTTAACCAAGGCCAGTCATCCGGCACCTCGAGCAAGTTTTGAACGGCTGTGGGGACCCGGTTCGGTTCACGCCCACCGGCCGGAAGCTGCTGAACGCGACCGGCACCCTGATGGCCGTGGAAGTGATGCGGGTAGATGTGCTGGCGCACAACGACTGCTTTGCCGTGCCGCCGCCCGTGCCGGCCTACGCGCATAATCGCAAAGGCTGCTACACGGTAAACATCGTGCACATCCCACCCCTGCTGGCCGAGGCTTATTCCACCGGCCGCCGCTACACCGAGGCCGAAATAGAAGGGTTGATTCGGACCAGTACGTCCCTTTTCTCATGTTACCTGCTGGCCTGAGCACGAGGTGCCGCGCCGTGAAGTCACAAAAAAGGCCGGTCTACTGATAGGGACCGGCCTTTGTGCAGGCGTGTTGTGCTTACTTTTTCGCGCAGCAAGCGGGTACGCCGGCTAGGGTGCAGGCGGCCGTGCCTTTATCCGGGCAGTTTTTCACCAGGGGGCACTCGGGGGTGCCTTTCAAGGGGCAGTCGGCCGCAGTCGTGGCAGCCGGGTTGGTGAAGCCGAACAGGGCCCCGCCGGAGAGCAGCGCCGCAGCGCCGAACATCATCATTTTGCGTTTCATACAACAAAGAATTGGGGTGAGCCGGCCGGGTACGGCAACCGGGTTGATGAAGATACGCAGGCCGTGCCCTGCAATAAGCGAAGGGCTAGGCCGCTTGGCCGATGCCGGCGGCTGCTAATGCTTCTTTGGTGATGCCGGCGCCCTGGCAGCAGGCAAGCAGGGTGCCGTTCACGGCCACGGCGGGCAGGGATTGCACGCCCAGCAGCCGGGCCCGGCGCAGAGCAGGGTTGCCGGCCTCGGTTTCGGTGAGGTTGTGGGTGATGACGTCGCAGCTGCTGCAGGCCGTGCTTTTCACCAATTCCACCACGGGACTGCACAGCGGGCAGCCAGCGGTAAATACTTCTACGATGCGCTTCATGGGGCAGGGAATAGGTTTATCAAAAACAACGAGGCAAAGCTCCGCTCAACCCCCGGGTGTCCGTCAAGCTTTTTCCTCGCTTATTTTATCCCGGCCCGCGTTGTGCTGCTCCAGCCGCCCGCCAATCTCGCGCAACTCCTGCATTTTCTGCGTTAACTCGCCTTCGCTGAGGGTAGGAAACTGCTGCCGCAGCTCCTCAATGCGCCCGGCGTCCTGGCAGTCGCCGGGGCAGGCCCCCACCACGTCCACGATTTGCAAGGCCAGGCCCTTGCGGAACACTTCGTCCAGCAGCAGGTGCTCAGCGCTACTCAACCCGTTAGTCACGGCCTTAAACTGCACCAGCACCTGGTCGGGCTCGATGTTTTCCGCGTCCAGCATTTTGCCGATGCCCTGCAGCTGGCCGGCGAGCATGTTCAGGCGGCTTTTCAGGTCGCGGGTAAGGTCTTTGGGGAGCATAGAGCTATGGTTTTCCGCAATAACGGAGCCGCCCGGGGTGTCGGTCAAGCAGAAATTCAGTAAATTCTGCAGTTGCTCTGAGATGTGGAATGCAGCATCATGAGCGGGCTTGCGGTCTTCAGCACGCTGGTGCAGGCGTACTTTCCGTCGGGCAGTTTCGCGTCTATCGCAGGCCCTGCATTTTCAGGAACAGGCCCCCGGGATTCTTGGTGGCCTTAATTTTATCGGTCTTCAGCTTGTAGATGAAGGCAAACAAAGCATCCACGTGCTTAGGAGACTGCAAAATGTCCTGCACCAGCTTGGGCTCCTGAACGCCCAGGGTTTCAAGGTGCTTGCGGGCCAGCTGCACCTTGGCATCATCGGCCTCCAGCTCGAAGGGGATGGGCAGCTGCTGCGGCACCTGGGTGTTGACGTAGAACTTAATGCTTTGGAAGGAGCGTCCCTTCTTCAGCAGCTCGTACTTGATGCGCAGGTCGGTGTGCTCGTTTATCTGCGTCGTGGCCACGTCGAGCACGTACTTCTGCAGCGAGGAAATCTGGGCGTACTGCTCGGGCTCTTTACCCGCCGGGTCCTTGAGCTTGAGCATGCCCTTGAACTCATCCAGGGAGTAGGTCTTGGTTTCCCCGATGTCCTTCCACTGCGAGGCCAACTGGTAGATGCGCTTGGCATACTTGCTCGACAGGCTGAAAGCCGCCTGTAGGCGGTAAGACGTGAAGTTGCTCTTCAGGTCAATCAGGAAGGGCCGCATGCGCTCGGATATCTCCAGCTCGATAGTGCCCTCACCCTTGCGGTACAGGGCCGAAGCCAGTAGGCTCACCTGCAGCAGGGTTTTGCCGGTCTCGATGTGGTAGACGCGGCTGTTGAGGTTCTCGGTGGATTCGAGCAGCTGCTTGTAGTTCCAGGTCCGGCCCGTCATCTCCATGAGCTCCTGCACCCGGATTTCATAAATGGTACCGGCCTTATCCTGCTTGGTGAGCTTGGAAAGCAGCGAAAATACGATGTCCATCTCGCAGGCACTCATCTCGTAGCGGGCCGTCGTCAGCGCATTATGCTGCCGAATTTCTATCGGGACGGTGGATTCGGGCGCGGCCATACGCAGCTACTGTGGTGATACAAAGCAAACATACGGCTTAAATCGGAAACTAATAGAGCCAAATCCTGAATCTATGAGTAAGCGGCAAGGTGCCAGTCTCGGTGGCTTATAAAAGCTATTAATTAGACTTATAAAACCTATTAGTTAGCTGACCGCGAGTTTTTGCCGAGGCTTATAAAAGCTATTAGTTAGACTTATAAAACCTATTAGTTCGCGGCCTGCCAGCAGAGAGCCTCAGAAGTCGTGACCCACCCGTGACTTATAAAATCTATTAGTTCGCAGGCAGCGAGTCTTACGATAGGCCTGCGATTTGACTCTATTAATTAGCTTATCAAACCTATTAGTTTGGCTTATGAAAGCTATTAGTCAGCTTATAAAACCTATTACCCCGCTTATTAAACCTATTAGTTGGCTTATAAAACCTATTACTGAAGACGCTTAAGTTGCTGAGGTACAAAAAGTTGCGAGCCCTGCAAATACCTTAAATACTTAAAATACTCACAAGCTTGTTGAAGCTGGAGTACAAAAGCTTATAAAGTGGTGGTTTAGGGCGATACCCGAACGAAAACAACAAAAAAGAGAGTCTAAACAAGCACAAAATGGGATTGCACTTTTTAAATATTTTTTTACCTTTTTCTACTATTTAGAACATTCTTGTATACCTCGAAGGTAGCTTGAATACTACGCTCAAAGCTAATAGAAGGCTCATTAATAGATTTTATAAGTCTCACAAGGGACTCTTAGCAGCTTCTTCAGCAGCGTCCGAAACAGCCCAAGGAGAGCCACCTGAGCATGATAGCACTGCCAACAGCACCCTTCGGGCTTATAAAACCTATTTTTTAGCAGGCTTGGCAGCCTACAGTTCAGCTCAGCTGATAAGTGAACTAATAGGTTTTATAAGCCAAAATGCGGGGTAGCGCCATCTGGCAGTAGGTTATGCAAGGCTACAGGAGAGCTCAGCGAGGCATTGCCTAATTTCTTGGACTGCAACGGACCGGCAGCAAGCGTATCAGGACTAACAAGTGGCTTCTACGTACCCATGAAGGGCAGTGGGACGCAGGTGGAACCGCTCGGACTCGTTTCCTTTGCGCCAAATGCACCTCACGATTACCCTCCTGACTGACCTTAACAGTTGCTCTTGAGCCCAGCATGGGGTAGCCAGGAAGAAGATACACCACACATGACTGAAGAAGTAACCTCCCAGGCCGACGTTGTCCCTCTGCCATTCCCAGACCTGAGTCTGACCGTTTCCTATGCCGATGCGCTGCTCTATGGCCAGGCAAGGTTAAAAATGCTGGGCAGTGGGGAATTGAAGCCTTTTTGTGAGACGCATCAACTCACCTACACCAACATCGTCAACCTGAAAAATGGCAAGCTCAAGCGCGAGGAGCCGCGCCTGTTGCAGCGCGTGCTCAGTAGCTTAGGCCTACCCGCGCAGCAATTGCGCTTTCCCCTTACAAGTAAGACCATGTGGTTTGTGTTGCCCAATGCCCAGGCGCTGGCGTCCTTTCAGGCGCAGCTCCATTTCCTCACATCATCGAAGGCTTAAGGAACCGTAGATAGTTGGTGAGAGGAACATACTGCAACTGCCTGCGCAGCACATGAACCACGTATTAAACGGCCGGGCTACGGCAACTAAACTGGCCCAGGTCCCCGTAATACCCATACATCGTGCGTCACAGCCACTATGGCTTCACCTCGTTGCGCCATGCCTGCCATCGCCAGTAGATAGCCGAGTCGATTATGACCTTCGATTAACTGGTGAGGCACTACCAACTCTTTATCCGGTGGCAACTGGCCTAGCGAGACCACATCCAGCACTACGGGTGGGGTGCGCCATGTGCCATGTGCCTTCCAGTGGACTAGGTCCCGGTTAGTGCAGCAAAACTCCTCGAAGTCCTGGCACCGCTCTCGGGTCTGGACACAATCTCGATATTCTTCCACCACGTACAAGTTCAGCAGACCCTGCGTCGGCCACTGCTCTAAGCTAAAGAGTGAGTGGTCGTAATCCAGCCAGGCATAGTTTCGCATTGTAACGTATTCGCCTTGCAACCCATGAATCCATTGCTTTAGCACCGCTCTGGGTACGTTGGGCACCAAGGGATGAACACGCTGATAGTATGCGTCAAACTCCCACATCGTCCGTTCATCCGTCAAAGCAGTCAAGCGTTTCCAGGAAGGGGAGAAATCAGCTGGTTGTTTCATCTAGGCTTTCTACAGATTACGAAGGAAGTCTACTTCAGATAGTATTTCCAACCCAGCGCCTTTTTCGATGAGCTTAACGGCTTTCTCCTGCTTGCTGCTCATACCGTCATCACCGACGATGCGATAATCCTGCTGCCCAACTACCAGAAAGCACGTGTCCTTCGTGACACCATTGCTGTTAATCCCGCCGATGTCGGCAATAAGCTGCTGCGCACTGGCGCGCTGCATGGACGAGAGCGTGCCGGTGAACACCACGCTGCGGCCATAGAACAGGTTGTCGGGCTTATGCTTGGCTGGGTCCCCCTTAATCAGGCTTAAGTCTTTAGAAGGGTAGATGCGCCGCGTTACGCAAGGGTTGTAGCCGTCTGAATGTAGCTGCCCGATGTTGGTTAGCAGCTTTTCAGCAAAGTCGTCTTGACACGTTACGCCGGCGTGAGCAAAGGTTTTCAATGCCAGCTGCGCGCAAGCTTGTGCATCGCTGGCTGCGCGGTGATGCTGCAAGGGGATGCCGTGAAATTTACAGAGCGTATGCAGGTCATAGGCGGGTAGCCCAGTCCATACTTTTTTAGAGAAAATATAGCTGCAGACATAATGCAGCGAAGGAAAAGGCAGTTCGTACGCTTCCAACGTCCGGCGCATCACGCTGAAATCGAAGCCCGCATTGTGCGCCACCAACAGCTGCCCTTCCAGTAGCGGCTGCAATTCGGGCCACAGCTCGGCCCAGGTAGGCTGGTCAGCTACATCGGCGGGGTGGATGCCGTGGATGGAGATGTTAAATGAGTCGAAATAGGGATAAGAGGGAGGCTTTACCAACCACGACCTAGTATCGGTTACCTGACCGTCTTCCACGAAAGCTAGGCCTATTTCGCACGCGCTGTCGCGGTCAGCCGTAGCGGTTTCAAAATCAATAGCAATGAACTTCATGAGATGTGAAATAGTAAAGCCGCTACAGGTTGAGTTATTAACTCAGAATAATTACCCTAATGCTACTGAATTCTACTCATAATTTAAGGCAGCCTTCCTGAGCAGCCTTTTCATGGATGAACGCAAAGTGCTAGGTTCCAAAACTCGCAAGTCTGGGCCGAAGCTAAGCAGCAGGGTTTTCAATTCCTGATTGATAATCAAGCGTAACTCTATCTCAAGTCCTGCCGCCGTGTCATGAAGAATGACTTGGCTGGCATGCAGCGCTTTGGTTCGCACGTAAGGTGCCCGTCCCGCAGCAATATGAAGGCGAATGGTTTCAACGCCGGCAGACTGCTCTGGTATTGTCACTCCGATGATAGACTCATAGTAGGTACTGAAATCAACATCAGAAGTGCGGAATGCCGCCTGACTACCGGTCAGCTGTTTAATTCGGTCAAGGGCATAGTTCTGCAGGTGGGGCCCTTTAGCTTCGTTAAACCCAATCAGATACCAGCGTCCATTGTATGCCTTGAGTAAATAGGGGTGGACTTCCTCGGGCGTAGTCTGCGCTGCTCGGTAAGACTGGTAGTGCACCACCAGCGGAGTCTTATCCCGAATGGCTAGGTATAAGGGTTTCAAATAGGGCGTTCCAGTGTAATCAGGGGCCGCCTCAAGTTGGAGAATAGGGCTCGCCGCGGCGCTGATACTGGGCAGTTGTCGCTCCAACCGCTGAATCAATTCGTCTAAATCATCAGTTAACCCCAAGCCTCGTAACGCCTTTAGTGTATGCAGACTTTGATGGAGAAGCACAAGGTCTTCACTCGTAAGCGAGCTTTTGAAAATAGAGTATTCAGGGTCGGAATAATGATAGCCTAGTCGGCGTGTGTACTTTATAGGAGCATTGTAATGCGTGGGTAAACGCATGTTATGCAAATCTTCTTTGAGGGTACGCATACAAACGCCGCTCCCGGCCGCTGTCGTCTCGACATAATCGTCACTTACTGCCTGCAGTAGGTCTTCAATAGTCCAGACGCGGTTACGACGCCGCAGGCAAGTATCAATGATGATGTATCGGTTCTGGGCGTTCTTATTGGTCGGCATACATCATTCTAGCAACCTCAAGCCGTACAAAACGGCCATTCAGGTCGGATATCTTAAGTATTTGTTAAGCTGCTCGCTGGAGACTCAGATGCGTGATAGCATCATTATTTCCGGCAGCGTACTTCAAAAGGGGCTCATTGCTGGCTGCCCTGTGTGCAGTCAGATTGCACAATTGCTTTGAACAAAGAAAACAGGAGGGCAAACATTATTGCTATAGTGAAAATTATTCATTTGTAAATCAGTCAGTTAATATGATTTGCCAAGCATTAGATGAAAAAATATGCGTGTAATATAAACTGTGCAGATAGACTGCACAGTAGAGTATTTGCTTTGCCATGGCAACAGAGTAAATCCTTGCTCAGTCGTAGCCGGACATCGGTTGAGTAAGGAGGGTAAGTTTGTTGCTACCCATTTTTTGGCTGAAACTAGAAACAGCGGAGTAGCTGGTGAACGGTTTCAAAAACTTGAATTCAGAGGAATGCATAAAATCACAATCTATAACCTAGGCAATGCCGATACCTCGCGCATTGACCTCGCGAACGGCAAGAAGCTTCTGATTGACTACGCCGACATGCGGTGCGCTACCGACCCCAAGGATAAGCGCACGGACTTGCCAGTGCAGTTGCGGGCCGATTTAAAAACTGCCAAGCGCAATTACTACGACGTCGTAGCATTCACCCACTTAGACGAAGACCACACGTATGGGGCTTCCAGCTTTTTCGAACTGTTGCACGCGGCCAAATACCAGGGAGCAGACCGAGTGGTTATCAACGAATTGTGGGTGCCCGCAGCGGTAATCTTAGAGGATGGCTGCGAGGATGAAACCCGTATTCTGCGCCAGGAAGCCCGTTATCGACTGAAGCAGGGCAAAGGCATCCGGGTCTTTTCGGGTCCCGACCAGCTCACCGACTGGCTGGCTGGTGAAGGGTTGACGGTCGCTGACCGGCAAGACCTCATCACGGATGCCGGCAACCTGATTCCGGGATTCGGATTGGATACGGATGGGGTGGAGTTCTTCGTGCACTCCCCGTTTGCAAGCCGCACGGCGGGTGGGGGCCTGGCCGCGATGGACCGCAACAGCGACGCGCTGACCTTTCAGGCAACGTTCCAGGAAGGAAGCCAAAAAACCCGGATGCATTTCTTCTCCGACATCGACTGGGAGGTGATAAAGTCAATCGTGAAGGTAACGGAGTATTACGGCCAGAAGGACCCTGCCCGTCTGGAGCGCCTGTGGTGGGATATCTTCAAAATTGCCCACCATTGCAGCTACAAGTCGTTGAGCAGTGACAAGGGCAGCGAAGTGACAGTGCCCGACGAACATGTGAAAAAGCTGTTCGAAACGTACGGGCAGAATAGGGCTCGCCTTATTTCAACCAGCAAGCCCATTCCCGGCAACGACGATGACGTGCAACCTCCGCATCGCCAGGCCGCCGCTTACTACAAGGGCCAAGCCAAACGGCTAGGTGGAGAGTTTTTGGTGACGATGGAGCACACAAGCATCTTGTATCCCGAGCCCATCGTCATCAAGATTGACCAACTCGGGGCCAGCATCGGTAAACTAGCTGCGGCCGCCAGTGTAGCGGGCGGCAGCATCCCTCCACCCCGGGCCGGGCGGCCTAGCTAGTGGATTCTCCGATGAACGCACGCGAATCAGAATTTTATCCGTTGCTAGGGGACGCAGTAGAAGCTGTGACTCTGACAATACCGAAAGCCGTTGAATTGGTGCAAGCCCTGCAAAGTCAGGGCTTGCCCTATATGCGGCTGGTGAATTGTCTACGTTTCGAAGACCACGAGGTAGTCGTAGTTGATGTCGAGCCCGAGGTGCCCCAGCATCCGGTCCACGACGTGCGCAGTGTTGAGCGAATAGCGATTGTCTATGCTCAGGTGGATACCGACCACCAGACTATTCTGGCGTTACGCCGAGACTTCCCCTTGGTGCCACACCTCCATTTTGGCGACGAAGGAATGCCTCGCAGCCTGTGCCTGTACCAAACTGCCTACGCCGACCTGAAACCGACTTGGACGGCAGCAGCTCTTCTTCGGCAGCTGCAGCACTGGTTAACCCAAACGGCACGTGGAGAACTGCACGCCGCTGACCAAGCCCTGGAGCAGGCATTTTATGCACCCAGGGAGCGGCTCGTGTTGCCATCTGCCTTTTTTGCGCCCGATGCGTCGGCTGTTCTAGAGCCCATCATAGTGCGTTTCGCCAGCAAAGTGCTTGGTCAGATAACGTTGGTAGCGTCGCCTGTATCTGCAGTTTCAGCCACCGAAGGCCAGCAAGCCCAGTTGGCTAGTTTTGTCTATACAGCCCAGCCGCAGGTGCACGGCCTCATTCACGAACAACCACGTACGCTCGCCGCGCTCCAAGATTACTTAGCTGAAACCGACGCCGGTTTTACGCACGCGCTGCGGCAGCACCTGTTTGCACTAAAGGGGGCTCCCTCCTTTGATAGTGGGCTGAAGCTTCTGATTATCATACGGCTTCCCAAGCGGCGGACGGCGACGGGAGCGGTCGAAGCGATGGAGGTGTGGGGATTTGCTTCGTCCAGTACACTAGCTGAAATCGGTACAGACCTCGGAATTTGGGAAGTATACGAAAACAATCTAGCTCAACTGTTTCCAATCGACTCAGCTAAAACGGGTCAGGAGAGCACCCTGATTTTACTTAACCCGGTTTGTGCACTGACCCGTAAGCTGGCAGCTGCCTATAATGGCCTGCGGCCCACCGAGACCCGTTTCGTAGCTATTGGAGCGGGTAGTTTGGGGTCGCAAGTAGTGAATAACTTGGTGCGCGCCGGGCAGGGCAATTGGGTTTGGCTGGATGAGGACCAGTATTTACCTCATAATGCAGCTCGTCACTACCTGCCAGGTAATCTGGTTGGTCATGGCAAAGCACAGGCGATGGTGTCGCTGTTGAAGGGGTCGCACTAGAGTAGGAACGGAAAACAACGCTAAGGAAATTCGGCCAGCCGTTCTTCCCAGCTGGCGGGGTTGCGCAACGGGCGCATTTCGCCGGCGGCAATGTCTTCGGGCAAGCTGAAATCGTAGCGGCCCAGCATGTTGACGTGCTCGTGCAGCAAGGGCGAGAGGCGCGCCACGTCGTCCGGGTTCAGCACGCCTTCCGTCTGCTGCCACCGTTCCAGGGCGTGCTGCAGATAGCGGGTGTTCCACAGCACCAGGGCGTTGACCACGAGTCCAAGGGCGCCCAACTGGTCCTCCATGCCCTCGCGGTAGCGCTGGCGTAGCTCGCCTTTTTTGCCGTGGAAGACCGCCCGGGCCACGGCGTGCCGTCCCTCGCCCCGGTTGAGCTGGACCAGGATGCGCCGGCGGTAGGCCTCGTCCTGCACGTAGGCCAGCAGGTACAGCGTTTTTTCGACGCGGCCCAACTCCGCGACGGCCCGCCCCAGGCCCGAGAGGGAGCCCGCCCGTTGCAGGGTGCGCATGACGGCCGTGGCCTTGACTTTGCCGAGTTTCAGGGAGCCGGCCAGGCCCAGCATGTCGTCCCAGTGGTCGTGAATCAGGCGGGCGTTGACCACGTGGCGGCCCAACTCGTTGAGCGGACCGTAGTCGTCCTCTTTTTCCAGCCGCCAGAAGCGCTGGTCCGCCAAGTCGGCCAGGCGGGGGCTGAAGCGGTAGCCCAGCAGCGAAAACAGGCCAAATACCACGTCGCTGTAGCCGTGGGTATCGGCCATGATTTCGCGCGGGTCCAGGCGGGTTTGTTGTTCCAGCAACCCGGCCAGGATGAACAAAGAGTCGCGCAGCGTACCCGGAATGACGATGCCGTGGAAGCCCGTGAACTGGTCGCTGGTGAAGTTATAATACGTCACCCCACGCTGGGACCCGAAGTATTTGCGGTTCCAGCCGGCGTGCAGCGTACGCACGGGCACGACGAAGCGCATGCCATCGGCCGAGGCCACCTCCCCGCCGCCCCAGGCCTGCGCCAGGGGCAGCCCCGCTTGAGCATCCACCAGGCGGGCATTGGCGGCGGTGAGCGTTTCGGCGCGCAGGTAGTTTTGCTGCACCCACGCCAAGCGCGCCAGCGTCAGGGCCGGCACGTCAGCCCGGGCGACGGTTTTCAGCCCCAGGTTGCACGCCTGGGCTAGTAGCACGGCACAGATACTGAGCGGCAGGTCGGCGGCTGCGGGCTGCCCGTCGGCCACGTGGGTAAAGGCGGCGGCAAAGCCGGTAAACGCGTCCACCTCCCGCAACAGGGCCGCTACTTCGACCTGGGGCAGGGCAGCCGCCAGCTGCTCGCGCACGTGCGCCAGCAAATCTGACTCGTCTTGTGCCGGCAAGGCGCTGAGCGTGACGACCGGCTGGCCGTCTTGCTCGACCACCTGCAGGGCGGTGTTCTGCGCTAGGTGCTCCCCGACCTCGGCATACGCCGTGCGCAGCAGCTGCCCCAGACGGGCCAGTTCCACCGCCGGGTTCAGGGAACGGTCCAGGGCCCGGGCCACCGAGTCCCGCGCCGCCTCCCAGGCCGCACCGCGCAACAGCTCGGCCCGCGGGTCGGCGTGGCGCTCGCTGGTCGGCACAAACACGTCGCGGCGGCGCACGGCCTGCTGCAGCCGTTCCAGCACGCAAAGGGTGTAGGCCTGCGGATTCACTTCTCCTTTGGCCGGGAACACCCGCCGGGCCCACCCCTTTGGGACCACCGTGCGGGGCGCGGCCGACCACTTCGGGCGGCCCCGGCCGCCGGCTTCCTGCCCCTGCAAAAAGGCCCAGGCCTCCAGCAGGGGCCTGGCGGTGGGCGTTCCCTCGAAGGCGATGCCGGTCAGCAGCGCGGGCAAAAACCGGCGCACCGTGGCATAACTGCCGCTCAGCGCTTCCGCCAACGGGTCCTCCGGTGGACTGGCCAATGCCTGCACGGTGGCCGCCGCGGCACGCAAGGGCGCCTGGCCCAGGCGGTCGAACACCTGCTGGCGCACCTGCCCGGCTGGTACGGCCTCGTCGAGGAGCAGCTCGACGGCCTGCTGGAGCAGCAGCGCGGCCTGGTCCAGGTCCTTGAGCGAGCGCAGGCGTTCGCGCCGGCGCTTGGTTTCGCCCCGCAGGGCCAGCGACGTGAGCAGACTGTCGAAGAGGTCGAGCACGTCGTCCGTGGCCGTGCGCTCCAAGGTCTGGGCGAAGACCAGCAGCGTGGCCAGCCGGCGTTCCTCGCCCATGCGCACCAGCGTCTGCGCCCAGGCCAGCTGGGCGTGGCGGGCCAAGCGCGCCAACCGGGCTTCGGGTAAGTCGGCTACGGGCACGGCGCTCACACCCAGGGCGCGGATTTCGTCCACCCGGCGCAAGGCAGCGGCCAGCGCCGGGGCGGACACGCGGGTGGGCGGGGTGCGCAGGCGCTCCAGGTGGGTGAGCCGCTCCCCGGCCGGTACAGTCAACAGGGTTTCCAGCGCCGCTTGCTGGGGCGGGTTCAGGCGCGTGCGCAGCTGGCGGTAGAGGTGGCGGCCGGTGCGCTCGCGGACCCGCGCAATCAGGCGGGCCAGCAGCGAGACGCCGGGCAAGACGACCCGCTGCGCGACCAGGTGGGCCGTGGTCAAGTCAAACAGCACGCTGGGCCGGACGGTGCTCGTCAGCACCTGCGCGTAGAGCCAGCGGGTGAGCCGAAACGCCTGCCGCCCGTCAAACGGGGTGTACCCGAGGTGGGCCACAATCCGGGCCTGGTGGTCGTACCACGTGTTCGGCCGGGTCCGGTACGCGGCCAAGGCGTCCGCGGGCAGGTGCAGCTGCTCGGCCAGCGTCTGCACCACCACGGTCGGCACCCGCAACGGGTCGGTCAGGAAGGTGCCCAGAAAGCGCAGGGTGCAGAGCTGCACGGCACACCCGAGTTTGTTGGCGGGGCGTCGGCGCGCGGCCAGGAGGTGGCCATCGGCTGCGCTCAGGTAAAAGAACCGGGCCAGCTGTTCGGGGCTGGGCTCGTCGGCATAGCAGCCGAAGCGGGCGGCCTGCTCGTCACTGAGGAATTCTACGGGCATGGGCCGGGAGGCAGCGAGGGAATAGGCCAACCGTCGCATGGCGCCGCTATCAAACCGGAATAGCCTGCCAGAAAGCCCTGAGCCGCGCTGTTATGGTATTAGAAGTTTTGCCCGATGCCGAAATAGAACAGCCGGTCTTCCTTGGATACGCCGTAATCCGCGTAGAGCATGGTCGAGAGGTTCCAGGCAATGCGTGCCCCGGCTCCGTACGAAAACCGGACGTCGCGCAGGCCCAGGTCTTGCCACCGGTCGCGCACTGTGCCGGCATCCGCAAACGGGGCCACCCCCAGCCCGAAGTTCTGCTTGCCCAGCTTGACATCGGCCAGCCGGATGCGGAGCTCGGCGTTGGCAAACGCCAGCGAGCGGGCCAGGAAGCGGTTGGCCCGGTAGCCGCGCAGCGACTGCCGCCCCCCCAGCGCGTTGATGCTGCCGTCGGGGCTCCACTGGTCCTGAAACTCAAAGAACGGGGCTTCTTTCCCGAAAATGTTGCCCACGCCGAACCGGCCGGCCAGCACCGTGCGCGGGCCCACGGGCAGCTTGCGGTAGGCCCGGCCCTGAAAAAACAGCTTGTTGAAGCGGAACTGCGAGCCGATGACGGGGCTGGAAAACTCGTTGGCTGCTTCAAAGTACACTCCGCGGGTCGGGTCGGGCTCGAAGTCCCGCGTGTCGTGAATCAGCGCCGTCTGCAGGATGGATACCCACCCCCCGTCCAGGCCAAAGATGCGCCCCTGCTGCGCATCGCGCTGTAGCAGCGACGTGCCGTTAGGCGCCGTGGTTTCTTCGCCGTTACAGGTCGCTTCGGCCTTCGTGCCCTGGAACGTGTCGTAGGAGAGGTGTTGAATCTCGTAGCCGCCCATCACGCGCCAGCGACCTTTGCCCAGGGCATAGTCAGCTTTCAGGTTGAGCATAAACTCGGTTTCCCGGAACCGGTTGGACAGGGCATCGGTAACCTCCGCGGCTTCGCCGGCCTGCCCCGGCCGCAGGGTTTTGCGGGCCGCGTCGTACTGGGCGTAGGTGGCAAACGTCACGTCCGGGTTCGAGGGCAGGCGCAGGCGGCCGAGCGTGGCCTCGGACGAGCCGAAGTACAGGTTGGCTGGGTTTTGCTGGGCCTTGAAGTCGACGCGGTAGCGCCAGCGCGTGCCCTTGTAGTAGGGCACGTCCAGGGACAGGGTGAACTCGCGGGCGTTGGTGGTAAAGTACGCCGCGTTGGCGCGCAGGCGTGTGAGGTAAGGCGTGTAGGCAAACAGCGGATTGTCGCGGGTGCCGTTCCAGATGATGTTGGTTTTGACCCCCACGCCGAACCCCGTGACCGGGTCGGACGACAGGTCGGGTAGTCCGGTCACGAACAGGCCTTCCCGTTTTTTGGCCAGGTCGGCGTCCGACATGCGCTTGGAGCGGATAAAGGAGAGGCTGTCCACTTGCTGGGCAGAGGCCGCGGCGGCGCACAGGCCCAGGGAGGCTGTGAGCCAGGTACGCAACAGGCTTGTTTTCATGTGTTTTTTGCTGGGCAATGGGAGGGACAGGTGGTGAGGAAACGCATGCGCTGGCTTGTTGGCGTAGGGTAGTCCGACAAAGCTCCCGCACGATTCTGAAGTCATTCTGTAGTTTCCTACGCTTGCCTTACCACGCCATGACGGCGGTGGCCCCGATGGCCCCCTGCTGGTAGCTGGGCACGACCAGCGCCCGGTTGCCCAGCACCTTGCGCAGTGGTTTTGTTACCAGCGGGTACAGCCAGTACGCGGCCTGCGTTGACAGAATGCCCACGCCGGCTCCGGCCAGCACATCGGAAAACCAATGCACGTCTTTGGCCATGCGAATACCACCTGTGGCCGCTGCTACAGAGTAGCCGCCCACGCTGTACCAGACGCTGCGCCCGCCGTATTCCTTGTGCAGGAACGTAGCCGAGGCGAAGGCCAGGCTGGTGTGCTGGCTGGGAAAGGAATGGAAGTCGGAACCGTCGGGGCGCTGCACCTGCGTGAGCTTCTTCAGGTTGCTGGTCACCGCATCGTTGAGGGTGAAGGCCAGCGCCGCCAGCAGCAGCTGGTCCACGGGTTTGTGACGGCCCGGCACCCCGGCTAGGCCCAGGCCGAGCGTTACGGCCCCTGGCAGGTACCGGAGCTGGTTGTCGAGCGTCGTCGTGGGCCGGCCCATATGCTCGCGGATTTCCTCCCGCAGTTCCTCGTCCGATTCCAGCGCCTCCACCCGGTGGGTGGTCAGGGCGCCGGCCGTAAGCAGCAGCGTAGGCACCAGCAGCGCCTGCGCCACTGATCGCTGCCAGAGCGGCGGGCGGGCGGTGGAGTCACACCGGGAAGGCATTACCGAAACAGCAGGCCCCGTCTGGGCCTGGGCCGGGAACAGGGGCAGCAGCCAGCACAGCCAGGGGAGCAACACAGAGCGGGGCATAGAGAAAAGCAGCAGGTACGCCCCAAACGTAGGGGGCAATTCTGTGCACATTCTGTAATGGTCAGGACCGGGGGGACACTGGGGCGAACCGGACGCGCAGCGTATGCCGCGCCGGGTCCGGGGCGTAGTCGTATGCCACGGTAAAGCCATAGAAGGCAGCAATGCTCTGCACGATGGACAAGCCCAGGCCGGGCGAGTCCGAAGCGGCATTCTGCTTGCGAAACCGCTCGAAAAACTGTGCGGGTTTCTGCTGCGCCGCCAGGGCGGGGCCGGCATTGGTGATGACCAGCTCGGTGGCACTCAGCTGCACCCGCAACAGGCCGCCCGGCAAGTTGTGCCGGATGGCGTTGTGCAGCAGGTTACTGAGCAGCGAATCGGCCAGCGCGGGGTGCAGCATAAGCAACGGCGCGGCATTTAATTGCACGTCCAGCTGCAACTCCTTCTGCTGGATGAACTCCTCCAGTTGCGCCAGTTTCTCCCGCAGCAACTCCGCCAGCGGCACCGGCTGGGCGGCGGCAAATTGCTGGTTCTCAATTTTGCTGAGCAGCGTCAGCCCCTGGTGCAGACGGGCCAGCCGCTGCACGGCCGCGTACAGGTCGCCCACCAAGGGGCCGGCCGGCGCGGGCAAATCCGGCAGCTGGAGCAGCTGTTCCAGCTTGGCCTGCATGATGGCCAGCGGGGTGCGGGTTTCGTGAGCCGCGTTTTCCGTGAACTCTTTGAGCAACATGTAGTCGGCCGCGACCCGCTCGCTCAGGTGGGTGAGCGTGTGGTTGAGCTGGGCGAACTCCTCAATATGGGTATCAGGCAGGTGTAGCACCTGGTGCTGGCGCACGTCGTAGCCGCGCAGCTGGTGGAGGGTCTGCTCAAACGGGGCCCAGAGGCGGCGGGTCAGCCAGCGGTTGAGCCCCACCACGCCCAGCAGCAGCGTGCCCAGCACCCCCACCAGCAACAGCACAATCAGGCGCTGCACGTCATGGGTTTCCAGCAGGGCCTTGCTGAGCGATACCCACTGGGTTTGCCCGTTCAGCGGCAGCTGAAACGTGAGCTGGCGGTAGGGCTCCAACTCGTTTTCCAGGGGCTCCAGCAGCAGGGTATCGCGCAGCCCTTCCGGCTGCGGCTGCGCACTGAGCTGCATGCGGCCCTCAAACGGGGTGCCGGGCAGGTGGCCGATGCGCTGCACCTGCGCCCGCAAGTAGTCGCGCTGCTGAAACAGGCGCTCCTCCACTTCGCTTTGCAGCGTCCAGCGCACGCCGTAGTAGAGGAACACACTGCCGGCCGTGAAGAGCACGGTGGCCAGCAGCAGGTAGTAGCGGTTGGTGGCGGCCAGCAGCTTCATTCCGCGCTAAACTTGTAGCCCACCCCGTACACGGAGCGGATGTAGTCGCCGGCTCCTTTGTCCTGCAACTTGCGCCGCAGGTTCTTGAGGTGGGTGTAAAGGAAGTCGAAGGAGTCGGCCGCATCGGCCGCGTCGCCCCAGACGTGCTCGGCAATGGACTCCTTCGTCAGCACGCGGCCGGGGTTGGTGAGCAAATACAGCAGCAAGTCAAATTCCTTGCGCGTAAGCGTTACCGGCTCGCCGTTGACCAGTACCCGGGCCTGGTCGGGAAACACGGTCAACTCCTGAAACAGTAGGTGGCGCTGCCCCTGAAACTGCCGCCGCCGGATGATGGCTTTCAGCCGGGCGCTCAGCTCCGAGAGGTGAAACGGCTTGGCCAGGTAGTCGTCGGCCCCCAGCTCCAAGCCCAGCACCTTGTCGTCGAGCGCGCCCCGGGCCGAGACGATGAGCACGCCGGCCGGGGAGCGGTCGGCCTTGAGCGTGCGCACCACGTCCAGCCCGTTGCCGTCGGGCAGCGTCAAATCCAGCAGCACGCAGTCGTACTGGTAGAGCTTGATTTTCTCGTGCGCCTGTTCGTAGCTGGCCGCTGCTTCCACCACATAGCCGTCCTGGCGCAGGTACTCCACCAGGGAAGTGCGCAGGGCCGGCTCGTCTTCTACAATCAGCAGCTTCACGGGAGTGCAAGGTGAGGAACGGCGGAAAGGTAGCCGGCAATTCTGAAGACTTTCTGACGGGGGCACTGGGCTGTCTGGATAGAAAGGCCGGAACTAGGCCGCTTCCTGCGCTCTTCCGCCGGTTGCTACCCCCAGATAGGCCAGGTAACGGTAAATAGTAGCCCGGCCCACGCCCAGCAGTTGCCCGATTTCTGCTACCGTTTTGTCTTGTTGCAGGTAGAGCGTTTTTGCGGCCTGGGCTTTGGAGAGGGCTTCTTTGGATAGACCTTTAGGCCGGCCGCCCTGGCGCCCCCGTGCCCGGGCCGCCGTCAGGCCCGCCTTGGTGCGCTCCCGAATGATGTCGCGCTCAAACTCAGCCAGCGAGGCAAACAGGTTAAACATGAGCCGGCCCTGGGCGGTGGTTGTGTCCAGGTGGTCCTGCAGGCTGACAAAGTGAATTCCCTGTTGCTGAAAGCCGCTGACCAGTGTGACCAGGTCTTTGAGCGAGCGGCCCAGTCGGTCGAGTTTCCAGACCACGAGCGTATCGCCCGTCCGCAGGCGGGTCAGCAGGTGCTGCAGCGCCGGGCGCTCTTTCACGGACGATACTTTTTCCTGCGCGACCTCCGCGCAGCCGTAGGCCTGCAAGGCATCGGTTTGCAGGTGCAGCTGCTGGTCGGGGGTACTAACACGGGCGTAGCCGAAAATCATAGGCGGTATTCTCAGGAAGTCAGCAGGAGCAAAGATAGCGAGCCATTGATTCGTGAGAACAGCATATGAGACAGTTTTTGCCCGACTCGTAAGGGGGCCAAACGAGCGCGACCAGCGGAACGGAAAAACGCACGTTTTCTGAGACACCCCGACCCCGCCAAAATCGACTACCCGGCCTTAGCGTTGTTTTCCGTTCCTACTCTAGTGCGACCCCTTGAAGAATACGTATGAGCAAGTTGGCTTGCAGGCCATTGCCGTTAATGTATTGCGCCCAGCCCCTGCACACTTAATGACAGCCTATGAAGCCGCTGAGGCGGTAGTAGATATGTCGGCATCGGTGGCAGTGGCACGGCACTTGGCACTGGATGTAGAGAGTCCTGCCCGCCGCTTGTCGCTTTTTTTGAATCCGTCGGGAACGGACCTCGTGTTGCTGGCGGAGCCCCAGGACCGTGCGGTGCGGCTCGACCACTTGGAGATGGAGTACTACCGAGCATTGGTGCGGCAGCCCACCCTGGAGCACCACCTTTTCAAGCGAGGACAGCCTATCCGGTATTCGCATGGGTGCCGTGATGTTTCTGTTCAGTTACCGCAGGACCAAGTGGCGTTGCACGCCGCCATCGGAGCTCGGGCGGTGCGCACGGCGGTGGCTGAGTCAGGGAGCCGAATCAAAATTTGGCGGGCACAGCCGGATTTGACCGTAATAGCCCACGAAATCGAGGTGTTTCCTTATGTAGAAATGCGAGTGGGCAGCTGGACGGTAGCGGTATCGCAGCAGCTGCTACGGGAGATAAGCAAACAGCGGCAGGAGCGCTTGCCCAATGAAACCGGTGGAGTTTTGGTTGGGGTTTTCGATACCCAGCATCGCCGGTTATACATTGTAGACCACATTTCCTCTCCCACGGATAGTCAAGAATGGCCAACGGCCTACTACCGGGGTGTGGAAGGCGTACCGGAGGAGTTGACTCGAATCAGCGAATGCACGGGGCGCCAGGTGGTATACGTCGGCGAATGGCATTCCCATCCGGACCGGTGCAGCGTACGGCCCAGTGAGGATGACAAAGAGTTGTTCGCTTACCTGCAGCACGAACGCCTGACAGACGGGTTACCAGCGGTAATGGCCATTGCTGGGGAGCATGGTACTACGGGATGGTACGTAGCCGATATTGCAGCTGGTGCAGAGCATCGCCTACCAATTTAGGCCGTGATGTGCAGCTCAACCCACAGTCGCTCGGCGCTGGTATCTTCCCGCACCTGGTCCAGGAAAGGCTGCCATTGGCTGGCGGATACCCCTTCAGGGCGGGCAGGTATTCCCGTATCTGCCCGTAACAGGCGGCCTTTCGTTTTGGATTGTAGCCGTTCGTAGAGTGGACCGAATGGCATGGCCCACCGCTTACGGCGAGCCTGTTCCTCGTCGACCGGCACCAGGGCCACTAAGTCCTCTCGCTCCATAAGCTCAAGGCCCTGCACCGATAACGTCGCGTTGTGGCTACCGTGGTGCCCTACTTTATAGACAGCTACCCGGCGAAGTAAATCAAGCCCACTAACTGATTTACCGCCGTCCTGCCACCGCACATCTGCCCACGATAGCCAGTTTCCGGCTTGCGCATCGCCAGGAAACAGCAACACTTTGCCACCCGGCAACTCGAAGGCTAATACCAAGCTGGTATTGTTCGTGTCGCTATCTAGGTCAAGTGCCAAGTGCTCGGCTGCCCCAAGCCAGTCTTGGTCGATGCGCCGCCAAGCGGGACCACCTTCACTTACGCCCTTAAAGCCGTAGTGGTCACGGAAAAAATGGGCGTGCTCTATCTGCTTATGCGAGTCGGCCAAACTGCCAAGGGGCAGCACAAACTGTTGGTTGAAGGGCGCGTCTGTCGCCATATTGTCTGACAACGCTGCCGCATAAAAGCCGCCGGAGCGTAAGCTGGCCTCCTGGTCCGCAAAGGCTTGTGGTCTGGCTTGCTCGTACACCTGTCCTTTTCGCGGATTAGACCGCTTGAGCAGTAGTTCATCTTGTGGTGGACCTAGTACGTAGGTCTGCACAGCAGGGGAATTAGGCAAAGCACGGGGCGGTTGCCCAGGCCAGCAATAGCGCACGGGTCCAAGAGTCTGCACAAACTGCATCTGCTCGGCCGTACTGGCCATTGCAGCCGCTCCCATTTCGCCGTGAAATGCCAGTACCTCTTGTAGTTCAACGGCCCGTGGGTCGTTGGCTGCCTGCATGCGTTGGGTGGCCGCTACCAGAGCGGTCAGAGCCTGTTGCCGGTTTTCACGCAGCTGACGCGCCAGTGGGTTTTGCATGTCTTCGGTCCAAGCGACCCACACTTCGCCGATGTGCAGGCGCTCAAACACTTCCTTGGCAAAGCTGAAGCCCGCAAGGTGGTCCCAATGCTCATGGGTGGCCACCAGAATATCTAAACGCCCCCCGGTGGAAGCCTCGATGTCGGCGGCAATGAGTTGCATGCGCTGTTGCGCACCAGCAGTTCCGAAGAAGACGCCACAATCAATTAACACATAGCAGGGAGACTCACCTGGCCCAGCAAAAGCCAGTAAAAAGCAGTCACCTAGCCCGCCTGAGCGATACATTCGAATAGTAGCTCCCGTTGGTGGGGGCAGTAGTAGTGCAGCCATGGTGTGGTAGAGTTATGATTGAGCGCCTTGGCGGTGCAACATCGCAAAAGGCTCTGGCAGGCCATCCTCTTTTAGCTCGCCGCGACTACCGAAATAGGTGCCGCGCACCGCTGGAATCCACTGTTGTTGTAGGTGCCGTCGCTGTTGTTCGAGCCGTTGCTCGCTCAGCACATCCTTGCGAATAGCATAGCGCACCGCTCCCGAGTCCAAATCAACGAGTAGGGTGCAGCCCCCGCGAAAAATAAAGTCTGCGGTTGGCGGCTCCATGAGGCCCTGGTCTACTTTGGCTTGAGTGGCAGCATCGAAGTAGCCGCGCCGGCGCTGCGTTGCTACGATGACTAAGTCGGTGCGTACCTCCCCGCTCGGACCGATGCGCCTTGCCGGGCGCACCGCATGAATTTCTATGGTCGGGTAGCCCTTAAAAGTAGAACTTGGGAAAAAGGATGCCGGCACCTCGGGGCCGATGGTGAGACCTAGGGCACGCACAGCGGCCAAATGAGGCGGGTCAAATAATCCATTCTGTAGCTTTTCCTGATTCCTTTGGGCCTGGTCAAAAACTGCCCGCCGGTTAGACGACAGCCCCCAGTCCGGGCATAGGCCTCGCAGGACAGCTGCGTCACCCAGCGCATTGGCTAAAGCAGTTGCTTCTTCATCTGTAGGAGCCTCCCAAAGCAGGCTTTCTTCGGATAGGTTACGAACCCCTTCCGGGTAAATACCCCAACGTCGAAAGGAGTCGATAAGGGCTACGCGGTAATAAAGCGTATCATCAGCGACCACATCCCGGTCGGCCGTGATAAGTGCCCGTAGGTAGTCACCAAAGGTCAGGTCCACGGGAGGGCAGTAATCGAGTGCCCGTATGCACATCCGCAGCATGTGCCGGGCCGCGCTAGCGGCCTCCTGTGCCAGTCGATTAATAAGGTCGGGGTGCAGGGCCCCAGCTGGCAGAATACCCGTGCCGGCCGTAGCAATACGGAGCAAATCTGCTGTACGAGTCTGATAGATTTGCAGGAAGGCGCCGAAAATCGCCGCTACCAAGATGCTGCCTCTGGCGTGTGGCTCGGTGGCTTGACTTAAGGCCAGCGGGTCGGGTACCACAGGATGCCAGGCGTTTGTAACCGGGTCGTGCCTGCCGAGAGTGTCACGTAGAGCCCCATGCGAGCCAATAGCCTGCCCAAATTCTTGGGCCAGCTCGCCAAGTAGATTTTGGCTGGCGAGGTCCCCTCGCGTACGGGCTAGTTGATGACGCAGTACATCCGGATAAGAAAAGTGCTGCAGCAGTGCCACTAGGTCGGCAAAGGCTTCGTGAAAGGCCAGCACGTCCGGATTGCTCGGCTCGGCGAAGCGGCGATGCATGCCATCGAGTAGCGCGTGCGTGACTTCATGCGCAATAACATCGTGCGACAAGCAGGTAAACACCAAACCCCCAGGCAATGCCAAGGCCGCTTGCCGGGGGGTAGCATTGAAATAGCCGAATAACAGCGCTTTCTTGTCCGGGCTATAGTAGGCGTTGGCCTCGCGCAGTGCATGCGGATAAATGCGGAGCCGCTGCACATACTGCCATCGGTCAGGCCCGGCGTGGCCTTGCCGGGGGACAGACCAGAGCACCCGCCGACCAAGAGCCTCTTCAAACCGCTGAATGGTAATCATGGCCACGGCATACAGCATCTGCTGATGGAAGCGCGGGTCACCTTCTGACGGAGCCAAGCCATCTTGTGCGAGTAGATAGGGGTCGTTTAAGTCTACTGGTGGATAAGCTGCCCCCGACGCCGGGTCCACATCCACAATCTCCAAGTATTCGCCTACTGGCCCCGGCTCTAGGTTTTCCCAGGCCACCGAAAGCGTGAGCTGGTTGATGGCAACGGTATCAAGCCTGGTCGTAAGACTCGGGTCAAACGCAAATACCCGCAGGCGGCGCTTAGGTGGTACAGGGTACGAAGCCATGGGTAGAAACTGTGCTAGGTCAACTTAATTAAGGCTTAGCGGAAAGAGGCGCGTTTGGTGCTTGGCGTCGCAACCGCACCCACGGTGGTCAGCACGTAAGTTCTTGGGCATATGTCCACATTGCTGGCAAGCCAAGGCCTCGGCTAGGTCGTAGGCGGCTTGGCCGAACTCACGCACGTCGTTATCCGACCAGTCGTTGCCCAATGAGTTAAAGTGAGCACCTACCTCATTGCGGATAAGCTTTATTGCATCGAGCTTTTCGTGGTGCCGTTTCAGCGCAATCTTTATCCAGTTTTCTTCCAGATGGGGTGCTATGGGATTCCCCTGAGCATCGCGCCGCACCCGCTGCACTTTGGCTTCTTGAAATAGCTTTTTGGTGGTGCGGAGTAAGTCTCCTAGCGTGTGCCCACGACCAGGCCTGTATTTCAAGCTGCACTCATAGTAGGCTGCCAAATTATCCAACACATTTTCCAACAGGACGCCGGCTTTAGACGCTACCGCTTGCCGGTCAAATATGTCTGCTTCCAATGCCAATGCCAATTCGGCTATCAAGATTTGGTCTTCATGAGGCCGCAAACCACGGGCTAAAGTCCAGCGTTCGAGCTTGAGGAGGTGCACACCGGCGCCACTTATTTTATAGTAATCGTGCCAGAGTCGGTTGTGCGTGGCCACAATGACTTGTTGGAAATTTGATGCTTGTGCGGCCAACAAGTCGGATATGCGGCGGAAATGCTGCGCATCAACAGAGGTAAATACGTCGTCGAGCACGAGCACGATCTGCTTCGGGTTGTCGCGCTTGGCTAGCGCTAACCAGAGGCAAAAACCAAACGTGTCGAGGTGAGATTCGCTAAAATAAGCTTGTGGCACGACGCCGCTTTTATCTTCAAAAGTGGCCTGCTGTTCGAGCGAAGCCCTTTTGACATCATCCATTTCGAGGCGGTGAAGACCGATTTTTTCACCGGGGTGTATGGCTTGATATAGGGTGTTTACTTCACCGATGATATCATCCAGAATGGTTTGTACAAATTCACGCCGCTTATTAACGACCAAAGTGCATGCACCGCGCAGCCTTTCTAAGCTGGTGTTTAGCCTAGCCACTTCAGCCGTGCTCTCGTTCAGCAAACGGGCCTGCGTTTTGATGTTATTATAAACGGTAAGTCGAGTTTGCAGACTCTCGTGTTCGCTTCCTACCGCTTCGCTTATTGCCATTAAACGCTCACTGAGGGCGACAATAGAAGCGCTTGTGGTATCGCTAGGCTCTGCAACGGCCAATTCGGCTTCATGTGCTTTCCAATCTAGACTCAGTGTCCCTACCGCTGCTGGTTCGTAACTCGCAAAGTGCGTAGTTAGAACCTTCGCTACCCGGACCGTTTCCCGGTTGCAACGGACATTCTCATCGGCCGCCGTTTTTAGACGAATTTGCGCATCACTTAACTTTTGTAGCAGCGAGCGGGAGGTCTGCAGCTGCTCAAGTTGTGACTGAATGCGCAGGCGAAGTTCATCTGCCTGCACTCCATTATCACATAATGGACAGGTGCTTGGGTCAGCAGGCAATGCTAAGTAGCGCTCAGCTGAGCTTAGTAGGCTAATCAGGTCAGAGCTGCGTTCATTGGCACCTTGGTTCAGGTCCTGTAAAGCAGTCTCAGCTGCATCCAACGTGCTTTTCTCTTTGATGTAATTCGTTTGGGCATTTTGCCACTGGGTAACAATAGCTGCTACCTGTTGCATGGCGGCATGCCCCTTTGCCAACTTGTCCAGTTGGTCTTGTAGGTCTCCAGTACTTTCCGCCGCTCGATACGTGGCCCAGGCTAGTGGGTCACTATCTGGCTCTCCCGACTGTTTTTCCTGTTCCCAAAGGGCGCGCAGGGTCTTCTCAGCTTGCGCTCTGGCAGATTCAGCGTTATTAAAAAGCTTTTCTACAGTATTGCAGTCAGTCCGCAACGCCGCCTCTGCATTGTCCACGCCAGTCACGGCAATAAACTCTTGAATGGCCTCGTAGCGTTTTGCCGGTGTGGCCTCGATGAGTTGTAGCAAGTCACGCCGCCGCAAAACCCGAATCTCGGGCATAATAGTGTCGGGGCTTCCTGCGGTGAGGACCACTGTTTTACCGCTCAATTTAGCCTTGCACGTGTGGCCAGCTTTCGTTGTCAGCTCAACCTCTACTGACTGAGCATCTTTGGTAAGCGAGGCAACGTGCTTTTGGGGGGCTTGGATACCAGGACGAAGCAGTGAACCAAAAGAGGCGTTACCGACCACATCAAGTGCATCTACGATGGTTGATTTGCCCGTGCCGTTCTCACCGAAGATGACCACGACATTGGTTTTCAACCCGCCCTTTTCAGGTGTGAATTTTACCGTAACCGGCTGCGTCGCCCCACGAAAGTTCGTGAGCTTAAGATGCGTAATGCGTTGTGGCATGGTCGGTATTGGTAGAGGGTGAAGGTGCAGATTGACTCTTTTCGAGCAACCGGTGCCAGTCACCGGCTTTGGCATTCCCAGTCGTAAGTAGCACAGTAGCTGCCTCCTCGTCTGAAGCACTGATAAACTCGTCAGCACGCAATGCCGACACTATTTGTGCGGCTAATTCTTCGTTGGCGGTAGGCGGCGGGCCCGTTGCGGCGGATAATGACTGGGGCATTTGCGATTTAGAGGAGAATATAAGTGAATTAAGGTAGGTTACGGCGCACTTTGCCCGAGTTCCTGCAGGTTAAAGTTAAAGCCCTAAATGCTGAGCAGCATTAAAGTCCTCCACATCGTTGAGGCGAGCGTAGCGCTCAATCATCGCATCGGTCTTTTGCTTGGTCTGGTTCTTAATGGCCTTGTTGGATTGGCCCTTCTGGACAGCCACCGTCACGAAGGAAGCCCGTAAGGAGTGAGCAGTAAAGTGCGCCCCAAAATGCTTTTGGACCAGCTCATTCATGCCCTTTGCTGTCAGCCGATGCTTGCTCAGGCGCGAGGGCTCGCCGGCCGCTCCCCGGGCCAAGCGCACGAACAAGGGGCCAGTATTTCGTCCCAGTAACTCTTTCCATTCCAGCACCGCCCGCACCGGGCAGAACAACTCGTCCGGGGCGTAGAACACCGCTTTGTTTTCCAGCTCCCCGTACTGGTTGGTTTTGCTGCTGCCCATGTCGATGAGCAGGGACTTCGAGGTGAGCCGCACGTGGTCGACGTCCAAGGCTTCGAGTTCCGAGCGGCGGAAAGCACCGGCGAATCCCAGCAACAACAGGGCCCGGTCGCGTAGTCCAGCGGGCGTGGCGCGGTCCAATCCGCGAATCACCTGCTTGAGATGGTCGACCGTGAAGGCCGGCGCCTGCTTTTGGCGTTTGCCCTTGAGACGGGCGATGCCATCGAGCACCGCGGCCAGTTCGGGTGCCGCGACGGCCGAGTCGTAGCCGCGCAGCTGGTGGTTTTTCTGAATGGCGGCCAAGTGACGCTTGAGGGTTGCAAACTTGCGCGGAGGCCGGGGTGCCGTGGTGGGCCGGGCATTAGCGCGGGGCTCGGGAGGCGTGTCGGCCAGGAAGGTCACGTACTCGATGAGCGTCGCCACGTCGGCTGGCAGCGGGCAGCGGTTGTGCTCGGCGCAGAACCGGTCGAACACGCCTAGGTCCGACAGGTAGGCCCGGCGTGTGTTATCTGCGCCCTGCAGGCCGGCGTCCAGGTAAGCGGACGCGGCCGACGAAACCGTGGAGGACAGGCTGGCTCCGAATGGTTGAGGAACTGGCGCGGGGAGGTGGAACATATATATAAGGAGTAGCCACAGCGGAAAGCCCGCGAAAGAAGAAAAATGACTGCTGCTCCAAAAGTAGGTAATTACCGTCGATAAGTCTTAATTATCGACGGTAATTAATGCAAGTTGAAGAGGACTGTGGTAACAGAGAACATAATGGATTCAAATACCAAAATTGGCATAAGCGCACAAGACCAATTCAACTTACATTTGAAGGCTGTATTAACGCCTACATTCAAACTTGGATTCGCTGGCTTCAGCTTAGAACTTATCGCAGAGCTACAATCAAACAGTCTTTTATATGCAGCAGGTGGGCAAAACGCAGCAAGTTTCAGTGTCCGAGCCAACATGGATTACAACTCATTGGAATGATACCATTTCTTTCTTCACGGAGAACGCTACAGACATAAAAGTCAACGTATTAGGTGCCGCGCTTGGTGCGTTCTTAGGCTTGGTTGCCGCGTATTATGTCTACAAACTGCAGGTATGGGCCTCTAACCGAAGTGAAAAGGAAGCTGCACGCCGAAAGCATCAAGAACACCTCAGCTATTTTGCTGGCGTTCTGCAAGACGTTTTAACGTATGCTACCGCCCAAGCGGACGCATTGGACAAGTTCGTGTCTGAGATAGCTGCGGCGCCCACAACTATTCAACGACTTGGGCTAGTCGTTAGCGGTTCTGTAGGCCGTCTGAACAGGGCAGACAGTGAAGCTACCTTCCATGCTTACAATGCCCTATTTGCCGATAACGCTGAGCATGAAAAGAATTATAAACGCATGCTTTCGCTTACTGATTCTTTGACCGCTCGCGTTGGCGCAGTGCGAGACTCGTTCGAACGCTATAGAGATAGTGCGTACCAGCGCCATTTGCGCTTCAAAGAACAAGTGCAAAAGTCATCCAACGATGTGGCTGCTTTATTGGATGAATATGATGCTTCCCGAACGGAGCGTATCATCAAGCGCGCTGACCCTACAGCCCAAATCATTGCAGAAGCGGAGCTAGGCAAGCTAAATGACTTATTGCTGGATTACGGAAAGCTAAATGCTCGGGTGGTTCCACTTGAATTGTATATGGAACAATATGTACGTCCCTTGAAAGAGTGGCTCAGTGAAAATAATCGCTTTCTCACTCCCAAAGGCAAAAACCTTCGCGAATTGCTCAAGGATGCTTCCGTCGTCTTCACCGACTTGAAGAAAGATGCGTTAGATTTTCAAGCAGCTTTTGCTTCTGGTGATATTCGCAAGACCATCAAAGCTTTAAGTGAGTCGCGCGATGCCTTAAGTTCATCTGTTCCTGAACAGCCAAGCTTGCATAAGGAATAGCTGGTGTCATGCTTCTAAAGGTTATATATTAATAAAAGGCCCATTTTACTTTCCCATTTATGGCAAAACGCTACTTTCTACCCTTTCTACTTCTACTAGTAAGTCTCCCAACGCTGGCCCAGCGGCCCAAGCCTGCCGCCGTTACTCTGCCCCCGGCCGATACGGTCTACTTTGACCGCGACTGGGAGCGCACCGAAACGCTGGAGGAAGTCAGCTACGCCCGCATTGCCCGCCACGACGCAGCCGGTAAAACCGTGGGCACCGTGCGGGACTACTTCTACCCCTCGTGGAAAAAGCAGTGGGAGGGCAAAATGGCCAGCGAGTCACCGGACAAGCCGACCGGTCTGTGCTGCGGCTGGCACGAAAACGGCCAGGTCAGCTTCCGAGGCACCTACCTGAACGGAGTGCAGCAATCGGATTTTCGCAGCTGGCAGCCCAACGGACGCGAAATCAAGTGCACCTATACAACCGAGGATGCCCTGCCCCTGAGCAATGCCACCATCCATTGCAGTACCTGCGTGCATTTGAGTCGGAAAGTGTTTGAAGTGGACGTGCCGGAGGGCACGGCCGGCATCGTGTACAAGCTCGACATCCGCGACGGCGAAACGGCCCCGTCGTGGTCCACGGCCATCGGGCTGGCCAGCGCGCTGAGCAACCCCGCCACGGGCACGGTTGCTTTGCTATCCATGGTATCGGCCACGCTCTCCAAGCAGAACACCGGGCCCACGCCGACGGTGAGCACCAAGTGCCGCTGGTACATCACCACGGACCCGGCGGCGGTGCAGCAGTTCATGGATACGAAAGGCTCAATTACCATCCCCAATTCGTGTTTGCGGGTGGCCAGCAACACGCCCCAGGAAACCCGGCCTATCACCCTGCCACCGGGCACGCGCCGCCTGTACGTCTGCGTGAACAACGATAATTACCGCGCCGACGCTACCGCTACCTTGAGCGTGACAGCCTTGGTGAAAGCCTGTAAATAAGCAGCGCCGGCTTCTGCCTTTAGTAGTGAATAGTCAGGCCGGCGCCCCACTTGTAGTCACTGTCATAGTTTGTGCTCAGGGAAAAGTACTTGCTGACCATGTAGCGGAAGGCGACGTTGTACTCACGGTCGGTGTTCACCAGCAGGTCGGCGAAGAAGTTGTTACTCAGGGGCAGGTCGGTGCGTTCCAACTGCAGACGCACCTTGCCGTTGCTGTCCAGGCGCAGCTCCGAGCGCACGAGCAGCGGCAGCAGGTAGTAGGCGCCCACATCGAACACGCGCCGGTTGTTCTTGGTGTTGCGCTCGCCCTCCGCCAGCAACGTGCGGTTGTTGCGGTAGTCAAAGCCCACGAACGCGGCGAGAAACTGCCGGTTATCAAGGTAGCGCAGCAGGTGGGTTTCGGTCTCGAAGTTGCCCTGGTAGTTCACCCGTCCCTCAAATTCCAGCGCGTTGCGGTTGTTGGTGAGGGTAGTTTCCAGGAAAGCGCCCTGCGAGTGCGCCATCAGGTCGGCCCAGAGGTAGGGCCGGTTGTCTTCCTTTTTCAGCTCCTCGTAGTCGGTGCGGGCGTACTGGTTCTGCGGGGTGCCCTCGTAGCTCACGATGCGGGCCATGCCGGCCATCATGTGGTAAAGGATGTGGCAGTGGAAAAACCAGTCCTGCTCCTCGTTGGCATCGAACTCGATGGTGACCTTGCCCATGGACTGGATGTCGAAGGTGTGCTTCATCGGCGAATAGGCGCCCTGGGCGTTGACGAGCCGGAAAAAGTGCCCGTGCAGGTGCAGCGGGTGGCGCATCATGGTGGTGTTGGTGAAGGTCATGCGCACGTTCTCGCCCTTGCGGATGGGAATCTTGTCGGCCTCGGACAAAGTCTTGTTGTCAAACGACCACACGTAGCGCAGCATGTTGCCGGTCAGGGTCAGGTTAATTTCCCGCCACTGCTTGGTGGAATCCAGCGTGGTGGGGTTGAGGGCCCGCAGCTGGTTGTAGTTGAAGTCACCGGCACTGCCGCTCATTCCGGCCATTCCTCCCATGTCCATGCCCGCCATGCCGCCCGTATCCTGCATGCTGCCCATGCTTTTGCCGGCTTTTTCCTGGGCATTCGCTGGCCGGTTCTGCGGCGAGGGGGCCGTGGTGGCGGGTGCCGAGCCGTGCTGCATGTCCATCCCTGGCATCTGCGAGCCACTGGCCGGCTTCTGGCCCGACATGCCCATGCCTTTCATTTCCCCACCGCTCTGCTGCTTGGTCATGCCGGCGCCGCCCATGTCCATGCCACTCATGTTGCCCATGCTGCCCATTTCGCGCATCATCTGGAAGTAGTTGATGCGGGGCAGGTCAGGCGCTTTCATCGGCTCGCCCTCCCCGATGTAGGTGGAGGTGTAGCCCGTGATGTCGTTGGCCGTGGCCCGAAACTCGGCTGCGCCCATCGCGGGCACCGTGACCAGCAGGTCGTAGGTTTCGGCCGTGGCAATTTCGAGCTTGGTGACCGGGAAGGGCTCCACGTTAATGCCGTCGGCAGCAATTACCTGGATGGGGCCGCCGGCGTACTGCAGGAAAAAGTACGAGGAGGCGCTGCCGTTGATGACGCGCAGGCGCACCACTTCCCCGGGCTTGGCGTCCTTGAAGTAGCCCTTTTCCTGCCCGTTGGTCAGAAACTTGTTGTAGTAGATGTCGGTCAGGTCCATGGCCGGCATGCGGCCCCACTCCTGCTTGAGCTTGTCCTTGAAGTAGCCGGCGGCCAGGGCCTCGCCGTAGCTCTGGGTGGCCCCTTTCTGCACCGCAAACCACTCGCCGGTGCGCTTAAGGTAGCGCAGCACCTCCTTGGACTTGTGGTCGGTCCAGTCGGAGAGCACCAGCACGTACTCCTTCATCTCGTAGGGAATCCGCTTGGGGTGAATGACGATAGAGCCGTACACGCCGTCCTGCTCCTGCAGCATGGTGTGGGAGTGGTACCAGTAAGTGCCGCTCTGAATCAGGGGGAACGTAAACGTGTGGGTGCCGCCGGGCTCGACCGGTGCCGTGTTGAGGTATGGCACGCCGTCCTGCTCGTTGGGCAGCAGCAGGCCGTGCCAGTGAATGGAGGTTTCCATGTGCATCTGGTTGTGCACCCGAATCACGGCCGTGTCGCCCTCGTTGAAGGTGAGCGTGGGGGCCGGAATCTGGCCGTTTATGCCGATGGCCCGGCGGGTGCGGCCGGTGAAGTTGACTAGGCGCTCGTCGACGTACAGGTCGTATTCTACCCGTTTGCCCACGTAGCTGCTGCGGGGCGTCACGACTTTGCCTTGCAGCTCGGCGGCCGGCGGCGCGGACTGGGTCAGGTGGGGCTCGGTGCCCTTGCCCATACGCATGCCGGGCATGCTCTGGGCCCAGGCGGGCAAGGTGGCCAGCAGCGCAGCCAGCAGAAGGATTACTCGCATCGTCAGTTAGTTATTGCTTTTGGGTTGGTTGCGCGCCGGGTTGTTGTCCTCGAAGCGAAACTTGTCCATCGGGCTGGGCATGGCCATGCCGGGCATCGTCCCGGTGCCCTTCATCTCCATTGGCTTGCCATCCTTGCCTTTCATGTCCATGTCCTTCATATCGCCCATGCCGGGCATGGACTCACCCTTTTTCATGCCTGGCATCCCCGACATGTCGTTTGATGCTTGGCGGGTTGCGCCGGGTTTCTGACCGCCGGCGGGCTGCATGCCGGGCATGTTCTCCATCCCCTTCATCGTGCCCATGTTGCCCATAGCAGGTTGGTTCCGGGGTGTGTTTTTCGGGCGGGCGGGCCCCATGTCCATGCCCGGCATGTTGCCCATGTCCATTTGAGCGGGCTGCGCTTTGCGGCCAGGCGCTTGGGCCGAGGGGCGCGGGGTGCTCATGCCGGGCATGTTCATTCCCGGCATATCCGCCATGGCCCCCGGCCGCACGCTGCGGCCTGCCGGTGCTGGCTGCCGTTGGCTGCCCCGCGGTTGGGTGGGCATGTTCATGCCTTCCATCGGCTCCATGGATTGGCTGCGCTTGCCTGGCTGGGCGGCCTTGGGGTCCATGTTCATGCCTTCCATGCCGGGTTGGGCGTTGTCTGGCGGTGTGCCGGCTGGTTGGCGAGTCCCGTCGCTTGTGCCGGGCTCTTCGCTGTGGGCGTCTGCATCCGAAGTCGGCATGTCCATGCCGGGCATTTCTTCCTCCCCACCGTGGCCGTGGCTTTTATCGAGCAGGTTGCCCTGGGGACCCACGCCCTCCACGTACACCAGCTGCGCGCCCCGGTGCCCGGCCACGGAAAGCGCGCCGGCCGCCGCCACTGCCGCCACCAGCACCAGCACCTCGTAGGCCCGGCGCTGCACTTTAAAGTAAAACCCGATGCCGGCTAACAGCAGCGTGATGCCCGAGAGCCAGGTAGTGTAGCTGGCAAACTGTTCGTGGGCCGCGAATACCGCCGCTGCCCGGGGTGATAGGCCCAGGGGCATGGCATGAAACACGGTGCTGGCCGCTACCGCCCCGGCGAAGCCCCCGGCCATTACCGCCAGCGCAATCCAGCGCACCTGGGGCCAGTCCTTAAATACCAGCAGGGCCTGCAACGCCGCGGCGAGCATAATTAGGACAATGGGTAAGTGCACCACCAGGGGGTGCAGATTGGGAAAATCTGAAAACATAGAGCCGAATGAGCTAAGGCTGGTGCACGGAAAAACCCCGGCTCACTGCAAGCAGCAGCGCCGGGGCATTTCCCGATGGACGATGGAGAGGCGGTGCGGACCGCCGGCCCGGGATTTGTTGCTATTCTCTGTAGTGTACCATACGTAGCCGGGCCGAGCCAATGTTTACACGCCAAGGGCCAACCAGTTGCATAATTTCAAGCACCCCGGTAGCTGAGCAAATGCATCGTTCTTGGAGGTAGGCTGCTTTAGAGGGACGTTAAAACACAAAACGCCCGGCTGCGGGGCCGGGCGTTTTATCGGTTTTGATGGTTGCGGTCTAGGCGCCACAGGAGCCCAACTGGAATGACTAGGCCTTAGTCGCCTTGAATCCAGCATCTTCCACCAAGGCCAGCACCTGCTCTTCGGTCACGTCACCGGTCACGGTAAGCACCTTGCTGGGGTTCACCGTGTCCACTTGCCAGGAAGTGATGGCTTTCTCGCCGTTGAGGGTGGGAGTTACGGCTTTGATGCAGCTGCCGCAGTTGATGTTGGTGTTGAATTGAAGGGTTTTCATGGGAGTTAAGGAAGTGTCGCCCAAATCGGGCGGGTTCGATATAAGAACACCCAAAACTAGCGCGCGGTGCACCGTTAGGGGTACAGAATTAAGCTTCAGGCTTGCATGATTTGTGGCCGCTATTCCGCCACCGGACTGCTTGCCACTGCACTGACCGATGTTTTTAGTGGTGGCCCATGCCTCCGCTTAGCAGGTGTTTGCCCACCGCAAAGAGCACCAGCAGCACTAACCCGGCGATAAGCAAATAGCGGCCCCAGGGCGTCGGCAGAGCATCTGCGTGGCCCGCGGCCACGGCTTGGGCGTGAGCCTGCTTTTGCTGCCGCCACTTACCGATGCGCCCCCAGGGTTTGTAGACCGAAATGGCGGTGGCCGCCAGCAAAACCACCAGCGCGGCGGCTGCGTCGGCCAGCAGCTGCAGGCGCAGTCCGCGCAGGTCAGTCACGGATAGGTCGGTTTTGGCAGCTACTTCGGCCAAGTAGGTAACGGGCTGCATGTGCAAAAGCAGCAAGAGTGTGGCACCCACGGTGAGCACCAGCTTCACCAGCACCCAGTAATGCTTGAACAAGCCCCAGGGCGTGCCCAGCGCCTGCACCACGCCGGTGGCCAGCGCAGCCAGGCTGGAAGGCACGATGATAAACCAGCCACTCAGCCCCATGGCCAGGTAGGCCGTGCGCACCAGCAAGGCATCGGAACTGGTGAGGCCGGTGATGGCCAGAGCCAGGAACACGGCCACTGCACCCAGCCAGCCCACCGAAAACGTGATGTGGGCGGTGAGCATGAATTTACGCAGGGTGGGAGCCAGGGTCATCGGCGGGGCGGTTGAGGCGGGTAAATGACCCCGCAAAAGTAGGAGTGTCGCATAAGCTAGGCGTACAGAATTAGGCCGCGGACCAGCATAATTACCAGGTGGTAGCTCACGAAAAAGCCAGCCCGTACGCGACGGACTGGCTTCACAAGGTATTGAGAATACTTAAGCGGCAATGCCCTGACGGCAGGCCTGCTCGCAGCGGCGACAAGCCTCAGCGCATGCGCGGCAGTGCTCGGAGTGGGCACCGTGCTTTTCGCATTCGTCGGCGCAGGCCTTGCAGATTTCAGCGCACTCGCGTAGCAGATGGGCGGCGTGCTCCGAGCCGCGGGCCACGAGGCGGGCGGTGAGGGCACACACGTCGGCGCAGTCGCGGTCCAACAGGACGCAGCGGGCCATCATCTTCACATTGTCTTCCTGCAGGCAGGCCGTAGCGCAATGCTCACAGGCGGCGATGCAGGCGTTGAGGGCGTCGAGCAGGCTTTGGTTTTGGGTATGCATGGTTAAGAGGTGTAAGTGAACGAATAGGGCAGCCCAACTGGGCAGCTGACTAAGTATACCTGCTCTGTGGCCCACAGTTTTACATATTAATCTTTTTCCCTTGCATGATTTGGGGCCTCGTCTTTCACAACCGAAACCATTTCGGCGCGCAGCAGCCGGCGATACGCGGAAGGCGAACAGCGGGCCAGGCGCCGGAACTGGCCGGAGAAGTGTGCCAGGCTGGCGTACCCCAGGCGCCGGGCAATGAGGCCCACGCTCAGGGAAGAAGAAAGCAGCAGCTCCTGGGCATAAGCCAGCCGTTGACTTAGAATGTAGGCCGCCAGCGTCTTGTCACCCACCAGGCGGGCAAAGGCCGCACTCAGCTGCCCGTGGGTCAGGCCCAACTCCCGGGCCACCGCCGCCCCGAAAGCCCGGTGCCGCAGGCTTTCGCCGGGCTCGCGCAGCAAACGGTTTACCGCCACGCTCACCCGTTCCACCAGGGTCTGGTGAAAGGTTTCGAGTAAGGCAAACCGAGCCGCTTCGAGCGTGGCCCGCAGGCGGGGCCAGTCCAGCTCTTCGGCCGCGCCCGCCACCGTGGCGGCGCCCAGGCGCACGTCGAGCACCTGCAATCCCAAACCTTCCAGCTCCTGCCGCACCACCCGGATACCGCGCGCGCAGACCATGTGCTTGATGTAAAGCACAGTAGTGGGCGGAGCAGAATCGGGGCGATTAGGCATCAAGAAGGGAGGTTAAGGCAGGTAGATGCCGCGCTGCCAGCACTCGGTGTAGTCGAGCACCATGTGCAGCAGAAAGCCCACGGCCCAGATGCGGGTCCGCTCAGGCAGCAGCAGCAGCACGTAGCCGCCGATGGCCCAGTAGGTGTGAAAAGTGTGGAAGTTGATGCTACAGCGGTCCGGGTCGTAGAAGGGCGTGGCCCACAGGTGGTCCAGGTCGAGCAGCAGAGCAGCGGCCAGCACCAGCCATACGCGCCGCCAGTGGGGGCGGTGGAAGGACAGGGCGTACAGCCCCGGTACCGTGATGTGGAAAAAGGCGTGCAGCATAACCTAGCGGGTGGGCAGCACCGGATTCCGGTCCGAAGCCGGCGTAAGCGGCTGCGCGTCGAGCTCTTGGGGGTGGTCGTCCAGGCCCGTTTCCTGGTGAGAAGCGAAGTATTGGGCCAGGGCCTTTTCGCCCACCAGCCAGAACACCACGGGCGTCACGATGATGTCGAGGAAGGTGGAGCTGAGCAGGCCGCCCAGAATCACGGTGGCCACCGGATACAGGATTTCCTTGCCGGGCGCGTCCTTGGCCAGGGTGAGCGGCACCAGGGCCAGGGCGGCCACCAGGGCCGTCATCAGCACCGGCACCAGGCGTTCCAGGGAGCCGCGGATAATCATCGGAATGCCGAACTTCTCGCCCTCGTGCTCCACGAGGTGGATGTAATGCGAAATCATCATGATGCCGTTGCGCGAGGCAATGCCGGTGAGCGTGATGAAGCCTACCAGCGAGGCAATGCTAAACGTGCCACCCGTGAGCAGCACCGCCACCACCGAGCCGATGAGGGCCAGCGGGATGTTGAGCATAATCTGGCCCACCATCCACGAGGACTTGAAGTGCGAGAATAAGACCAGGAAGATGCCAGCCAGCGAAAACAAGCTCAGCCACATAATCTTCTGCGAAGCCGACTGCTGGCTCTCGAACTGTCCGCCGTAGGTAAGGTAGTAACCCGGCGGCAGCTTCACCTGCGCATTTACCTTGGCCTGAATCTCCTTGACGGTGGAGCCCAGGTCGCGCTCGGCCACGTTCAGCGAGATGGTGATGCGGCGCTGGGTATTTTCGTGGTTGACGGTGTTGGGACCCGGCTCGTAGACAATATCAGCTACCTGGCTCACGGGTATCATGGCGCCGCTAGGCGTTTCGATGCGCGTCTGCCCAATGGCGGCGATGTCGTTACGCTGCTGCTCGGGCAGCTTCACCACTAAGTCAAAGCGCTTCTGTCCGTCAAGCATCTGCGAGACGACGGCGCCCTGAAACAGGGTTTCCAGGTCGCGCACTACTTCGCCCCGGGCCATGCCGTAGGCGCGCAGGGCCTCATCGCGGGGCCGGATGAGCAGCTGCGGAATCTGCACCTGCTTCTCGACTTGCAGGTCCACCACGCCGGGCACGGTTGCAGCGGCCGTCCGCACTTCGTTGGCGTAGCGGCGCAGCTCCAGCAGGTCGTTGCCGAATACCTTGATGGCTACCTGGGCCCGTACGCCCGACAAGAGGTGGTCCAAGCGGTGGGAAATGGGCTGGCCGATGTTGACGTTGACGCCCGTAATCAGGCTCAATTTCTCGCGCATGTCGGCCAAAATCTCGTCGCGGCTGCGCATGGTTTTGCCTTCCTTTTCCAGCTCCTCCTCGGTCTTGAAGGCCACCTCGATTTCCGAGTTGTTCACCGATTCGGCGTGCTCGTCGAGCTCGGCGCGGCCGGTGCGGCGGGCGGTATAGGCCACTTCCGGAATCTTGAGCATCTGTTGCTCGCCCAGGCTGCCCAGTCGGTTGGATTCGGTGAGGGAGGTGCCAGCCGGGGCCGAGAAGTTGACCGTGAGCGAGCCTTCGTTGAAGGGCGGCAGAAACTCGGTGCCGAAGAAAGGAATCAGCGCCATCGCCGCCACGAACAGCGCCCCGGTTACCCCGAGTATGGCCTTAGGGTGCTGCAGGCCCCAACCCAGCAGGCGGGTGTCCTTTTTCTTGAGCCAGCGCACCAGCCCGCCGTCGGTTTCGGGGTGGTCCATCTGCTTCATCTTCGGCAGCAGATAGTAGCAGAGCACCGGCGTGACGGTGAGCGACACGAACAGCGAGGCCACGATGCTGGTGATGTAGGCGATGCCCAAGGGCGCGAAAATGCGGCCTTCCATGCCCTCCAAAGCAAACAGCGGCAGGAACACCAGCACCACGATGATGGTGGCGTACACGATGGAATTGCGCACCTCAGAGGAGGCGGCATAGATGACCTTGAGCACCGGCTGCGGGTGAGCCTTTTGCTTGTTTTCACGCAGGCGGCGGTACACGTTTTCCACGTCCACGATGGCGTCGTCCACTAGCTCACCGATGGCAATGGCCAATCCGCCGAGCGTCATCGTGTTGATGCTGATGCCCGCCGCCCTAAACACCAGGGCCGTGACTAGCAGCGAGAGTGGAATGGCGACCAGCGAAATGAAGGTGGTGCGCACGTTCAGCAGGAAGGCAAACAGCACGATGACCACGAGAATGGCGCCGTCGCGCAGGGCTTCCTCGACGTTGGAAATCGACGACTTGATAAATTCCGACTGCTTGAACAGGCGCGTGTTGACCTGCACGTCTTTGGGCAGCGAAGGCTTCAATTCTACCAAGGCTTTCTCCACCGCTTCGGTCAGGCCCACGGTGGCGGCGCCGGGCTGCTTCTCGATGCTGAGAATTACGGCCGGCTTACCGTTCACGCTGCCGTCGCCGCGCTTGAAGCGGGCACCAAATTCTACTTTGGCAATGTCGGCCACGCGGATAGGCGACTGCTCGCGGTAGCCGACGATGATATTTTCGATGTCCCCAACCGAGCGCAGCCGGCCCAGGTTACGGATGAGGACTTCCGAGCCCTGGCGGTCGAAGAAGTTGCCGGTGGTGTTGAGGTTGGACTGGCGCAGGGCTTCCTCTACCTGGTTTACCGTGAGGCCCGTGGCGTTCAGGCGCGGCATGTCCAGCAGCACCTGGTACTGCAGGTTGTCGCCGCCAATGGGAATGACCTGGGCCACGCCCGGAATGGAGAGCAGGCGCTGGCGCACGGTGTAGTTCGCCAGCGTGCGCAAATCGGCCGCGTTCGTTTCTTTCCCTCCCGACAGTCCCACCAGCATAATCTGACCCATAACCGAGGAAATGGGGCCCAGCACCGGCGTGATGCCCTCGGGCAGCTGCTCGCCGGTGGTTTGCAGCTTCTCGCTCACAATCTGGCGGGCGGTGAAAATGTCGGTGCCGTAGTCAAACTCCACGAACACCATGCCCAGGCCGATGGCCGAGTTGGAGCGCACCGCCGACACGCCGGTGGCCCCGTTCAGGGCCGTTTCTACGGGTAGCGTCACCAGGGCTTCCACCTCTTCGGGGGCCATGCCGGGCGCTTCCAGAAACACCGTTACGCGGGGCCGGTCCAGGTCGGGCAGCACATCCACCGGCAGCTGGCCAGCCGTGTAGGAGCCGGCAATGATGAGGCCCACGGCAAAGGCCAGCATCAGCAGGCGGTTTTGCAGGGCAAAGCGAATTATCTTGTCAAGCATCGGTTGTTAGCGCAAAGAGGAAGAAGCGAGAGTGGCCTAGTAGCCCCTCCCCTCCGGAAATTCAGCAGCGTCTTGGATGGTAGCCCAGGCCCGCCGGATAGCTTATTTTTTGACCCGGGGGGTGCGGGCCGAGGAGTGGGTGCTCATGATTTGCCACTGCCCGGCGGCGTTTTTGCGCAGCACGGACGTGGCCACCCCGCGGCGCACGATGGGTGCTTTGGCTTCCTTGTCCTGGGGGCCTTTCTTGAGGTTGATGGTGTAGGTATAGGTTTCCGTCGCAAATGCGTAGGGTCCGTCTACCTGCACGGCAGCTTTGTAATCGCTGAAGGTGAACGCGCTGAACTCCTTGAGCTCGGGACCCAGGTGGTGCTCGGCGTAGTGGCGGTAGGTGCCTTCCACGCCGCCCGACTCGAACACCTGAGAGTTGGCCGTGAACAGGCGGGCGGTGCCCGTGGTGTCCAGCTTTTGCACGGCCTGCTGGTACTTGGTCAGCACCGCTTTCACGGCAGCCTCGTCGGCGGCGGAGCTGGCGGCCGGAGCCGTCTGGGCCTGGGCGCTGGCAGCGGTGAGGGAAAGCGTGGCGGTCAGGACCGCGAGGGCAAAGAGGTTTTTCATGGGGAGGGAGGAAGCAGCCACGGCGGAGGGGGACCTATTGGTTGAGGTAAATGGATTTGAGCTGGTAGGTGCCGGTGGTGACCACGCGGTCGTTTTCGTTGACCTGCCCCTGCACGAGCACGGTCTGCTGGCCGTTGACGGCCCCGGGCTGCACGAAGCGAATCTTGAACCGCTCGGGCTCGGTGTGCACGAACACCACGGGCTTGCCATTCAAATCGGTGATGGCCGAGGTCGGCACCACCAGCTGCGGGGTGCCCCCGCCGGTCTGGCCCACGACCTGCACGTTCACGGCCTGGCCGGCGCGGTAGGCGCTGCCTTCCTGCGCGTCCAGCTCCAGCACCAGCTGGCGGGCCTGGTTCACGGGGTTCACCACGTTGCTGAACACTACGAGACTGGCGGGTACGCCGGCTTGACCTTGCAGGCCTTCCACCCGGAACCGGGCCCCGGGCGTGACCTTGGCCAGGTCCTGGGCAAACACCTGGGCTTCGACGCGCAGCTTGCCAGGGTTGATGACGCGAAACAGCTCGTCGCCTTGGTTGACCTGTTGGCCCACGGCGAGGTTGAACACGTCGACGGTGCCGCTCACGGGCGAGGTGATGCTCACGCGGCGCTGGCTGGCCTGCCCGTTCTGGATGCCGGCGTTCTGGCGGGCCTGGCGCAGGCGCAGCTCGGCGGCCACCACGTCCTTGCGGGCGGCGATGTCGGCGATGCTTTGCAGGCGGGCGTAGTCCTGCTGGGCGGCGCGCAGTTCTGCCTGAGCATTGGCCCGCTCGGTGCTGAGGCCGATTTGCTGAGTCGCGTCCAGGGTTTGCTCGATGACGGCCAGCGTCTGCCCGGCGCGCACGGTTTTACCCACCTGCGCGGCGAGGCTCACGATGCGCCCCGTCTGGGGCACCACCACTCGGCCTTCGCCCCCGGCCGCGGCCGATACCGTGCCGTAGAGCGTGGCCCGGCTGTAGGTGGTCGAGTAGGCGGCCAGGCTTGTGCGCACCTCGAACAGGAACTGGCTTTCCTTGGGCAGCAGCACCTCGTCGGTGGACGCCACGCCGGTGCTGGCTTTGGCGGTGCCGCCGTGGTCTTCGCCCCCGTGGGCCTGCACCAGGCCGGGTGGTAGGAGCAGTACCGTGAGTACCAGTCCCGCGGCGGCCGTAGCCGCCAGGAATTTATGCTTGGTTTTCATATCGGGTCGCATTAAGGGAAAGGGGTGCGGCGGCTGGCGGTCAACGCCTGCTCCGAGGTTTGCAGCACTGGTTCCGGGGGCTGACGCCGGCGCCGCATGAGCAGGGCCGTCAGGCCGATGCCGAGCACAAAGGCGCCGACCAGGGCCAGGATGGTTTTCCAGGAAGAGAAAAGCGAAGTGGCGGCGGCGGGGGCTGCGGCCGCTACGGGCAGCTTCTCTCCTACCTTGATGCCTTCGAGCAGCAGCAAGTCGGCCGTCTCGCCGGCCACGATGTTGAGGGCAAAGCTGTAGGCCTTGTTGGCCGGAAACTGGCCTTCCACGAGGTAGATGCCCGGCTCCTGCTCGGTCACCGCCCATTTCAGGTTGGCATCTTCCGGGGTGGTGAGCGTGAGCTTGGCGCCCTTGATGGGAGTATTGGTGGCGTAGTCCGAGAGGAACAGGCGCAAATCGGCGGGCTTGCCCCCTTCCAGGGGCTCGTAGCGCAGCAGCGCCTCGAACTGCTCGGAGAGCGCGGCCACCGAAAACGAGGTCGCGCCGGCCGCCGTGCCCGCTTTGGGTCCGTCGCCGTGGTCCTCGCCCCCGTGGGCGTAGGCCGTGCCGCATAGCAGCAGGCCCAGCAGCATAATGAGGAGTTGTTTCATGATGGTTGACGGTTATTCGCCCCGCAGGTAGTTAAGCTCGACCAAAGCCTGGCGGTAGTCGCGGATGGTGGTCAGGTAGGTATTCTGGATGGCAAAGGCCTGGTTCAGGCTCAAAATGAGCTGCAGGTAACTCACTTCCCCGGCCCGGAACAGGCGCTGGGACTGGCTGATGATGGCCCGCGACTGGGGCAGGCCAGTCTGCTCGTAGTAGCCCAGCGAGGCCGAGAATTTGCGCGTATCGGCCACGGCTTGCTGGTATTGAGTGCTGAGCTCCAGGCGCTGGGCCTGCAACTGGTAGCTGGCCGCTTGGGAGCGGGCCGTGGCTGCCTGCAGCTGCGAGCGGTAAGTCCAGAACCAAATGGGCACCGACACCCCAAATTGGAAGCGGTACTTTAGGGCTGAGTTCTCAAACGCCTGGTTCTGATAGCCCACCGTCAGAGCCGGCGTACGCCGGGCCCGCACCAGACTGATGCCCGATTGGCTGAGGGCTACGTTTTGGGTGGCAGCGGCCAAAGTGGGGCTGCGCACCAGGGCGCTGCTGTCTTCGGCGGGCAGGCCCGCGAGGAGCGCCGTGCTCGTTTGGACCAGCTCCGCGCCGGTGCGGCCCAGGTCGGTGCTGGTAGCCAGGGCTTCGCCGGGTCGGCCGAGCAGCAAACCCAAACGGCGTTGGGCGGCCTGGCGGTCGGCGGTGGCTTGCTGCAGCAGCACGGTCACCTGCCGGGCTTCGGCGTCGGTGCTGATGCGCTGCAGCGAGGTGACTTCGCCGGCCGTAAACAGGCGCTCAGTGGCCACCCGCAATACCCGGAACAAGCTGTCTTGGTAGGTGAGCTGCCGCACCTGCGCTTCGGCAAACTGCAGGCTCAGGTAGGCCAAACGCGTGTCGCGCAGCACGCTGGCCCGGCTCACGTCGCGGTTGCGCTCGGCCAGGGTGATACCGGCTTGTGCCACGCGGGACTGCTGGCGGTACACGTTGGGCAGGTCGATGGTTTGCACCACGCCCGGAGCCCACATCTCGCCCGTGGGAGCCGAAAACAGAAAGTCCGGGTTGGCGGGCGCAAACGAGCCGCGCTTGAGGGCGCGCTGCTCCTCGATTTCGCGGTCTGACTGCCGCAGCCGCGGATGCCGGCGCAGGGCCTGGGCCTCGGCACTATCCAGGCCGATAACGGTTTGCGCGCGCACCACGGCCGGGCTCAGTGCGAGGAGCACCAGGGTCAGCATCAATCGGTTCACCACGCGTTTCATTTTCAAATACTTCATATAATCAGGTTGAAGCCAGTCATAGGGCCGCCCACCGTTGCAGCAGCAGACGGCCCAAGACGGAGAAGGCCCGGACGCACTGCGTCCGAAAAACAGGCTCCGCCTAGGCTTTTTTGACCAGGGCCATGCCGCACTTGGGGCAGCTACCGGGCTTGTCGCTGGCACTGCCTTCGCAGTTCATGGGGCAGGTGTAGGCGGCCGACACGGTCTTGCTGGCCTTGGCGGCCGTGTCCAGCTTGTCGAAGCGCACGTTCAGGGCCTCGCTGCCGTTTTTCAGGCTCACGATGGCGGTGCGGGCTTTGGCGCCGGCGGGCAGCTTGGCCACCACGTAGTCGGTGCCGCCAGCCGTCAGCGGCACGGTGGCCGTCTTGTTGTCGGTGGTCTGTACCATCACCGAACCCGTCAATGTCTTATTGGACACGGCGGCCATCTTGTCGCCCAACAGGTAGATGCGCAGCTCAGTGGGCTGCTGCACCAGCTCCATGTGGTAGGGCTTGGCCGAACGCACCATGCCGCCGTGCGGAGCACTGTGGGCGTGGGTTTCGCCGGGAGCAATGTGCTTATCCGCTGCACCGGCGCCGTGGGCGTGCTGAGCCTGCGAGGCCAGGGGTGCGAGGGCGAAAAGAGCGGCGGCAACGAATGAAATCTTTACAATCTTCATGGGAAACGGGTAATTGATATGGTGGGGATGGGTGAGAATAGGCACAAGTCGCGCCCGCCAACCGGCGGTGCGACCTGCCTCCCGGGCATTACATCTTGTCGGTGTTCTGGTCGTGCCAGGCCTTGAAATCGGCGATTTCCTTCTCCTGGGCGGTAATCATCATCTGCGCCATCTCCTTGAGCTTGGTGTCCTTGCCGTGGGCCAGTTCGGCTTTGGCCATGTCCACGGCGCTCTGGTGATGCACCGTCATCATCATGTTGAAGTTCATGTCTGGGTTGGCCACCATGGGGGGCATGTTCTTCATCATGCCATCCATCGAGGCCTTCATCTTGCTGGTGAAGGGGTCGGCCGGGTCGTTGGGTTTGTAGTTGGTCGGGGCGCTGTCCAAGCGGGTGGCCACGGCTTCGAGCTCGGTGATTTCTTTAAGTTGGTCGGCTTTGATTTTCTCGGCCATCTGGCGCATGGTGGCGTCCTTGCCGTCGCGCAACTGAATGTCGGCCATGGCCACGGCGCCCTTGTGGTGCTCCAGCATGTGGTGAGCGAAGTCGTGGTCAGTATTGCCTTTGGGCTTGCTGGCCTCCATCTTCTGCATCATCTCATTCATCGAGGCCATCAGCGGGGAGTCACCGCCCGCGGCGCTGCCCGTAGCCCCGGCCGAGTGGTCCATGCCGGCCATGTCACCGGAGGCGGCGCCTTCCGTAGTGGGCGTTTCAGTGGTCATGGCCGTCGAATCGGCGGTCTTGTCACTGCTGCAGCTGGCCACCAGCAGGGAGCCCGAGCAGAGGGCGGCGAGGAAAAAAGCGGACTTTTTCATGGGTTTGGTTGGGTTAGTGGAAAAATGAAATGGGGAAGCAGGGATGGGGCTAAGCCTGCACGCTAGGCTTTCACGTTGATGGTGAAGTCGCCGGTGTGAATCTTGCCCGCGTGGTTGAACTGCAGGAAGACGCGGTAGAGGCCGGGCTTTTCGAAGTTGGTGTTAAAGCCGATGTTGGGTCCCTTGTCGGCCTGGTCGTTGGGGTGCACGTGCAGGTATTGCTCGGTGTCCTCGCTGATGACCACCACGTGGCCCAGCGCGCCGAGATAATTAGCGAGGTCCGTCACCGGCTGCCCGCCCTGGGTAATGTTGATTTTCATGCCCAGCAGTTGGCCCACTTTCAGGTCTTTGTCAAATGAGAGGGTGGCCTGGTAGCCGTCCTTTTCCCACTGCATGTCGTCGTTCTTGAACTTGACCGGGGCATACGCCGCGCCCTTCACTGTGAGGGGCTGGCGGCCCAGTTGGTGGCCCGAGCCGGTGGGTGTGTAATCCTGGAACAGCACGTAGTCGCCACCCTTGGGGAAGGTGTACTGGACTTTGTAGTCGCCGGCCGCCGTGTACTCGGGGTGTTCGTGGTAGAACTGGCCCAGGTCCTTGGAAACGATAATGAGGTGAATCTTCTTCTCGTGCACCACAGCCAGGGGCACCGGGGCCGACTCATTGCCCGTTTCGCGGGGCGTGAAAGCCAGGGTGGTGGGCTGCCCGGCGGTTACTTCCGTCGGCGTAGGCACGAGCTTCATCTCGTAGGTTTTGCCGTTGGCCACCTTGTCGTTGTGCTCCAGGTTCATGCCGCACTTGGGGCACTTGTCGCCTTCCTTGGTGCTGGTGACTTCGGGGTGCATGGGGCAGGCGTAGGTGTGGCCGCCGCCGTGCTCGGCGGTGCCCTCGGCCGGGCCGTTGGTGGGCGTAGTGACGGTGTCAGTGGTTTTGCTGGACTCCGTTTCGGACGAGCAGCTGGTGACGGTGAGGATGCCGGCCAAGGCCAGCAGGGAAAGCGGTATGCGGTGCATAAAAAGAGAATGGGGTTGAACAGAATGGGGGGCTACACCGAGTAGCCCAGGGTGCTGTTGCCGGGCGGCTAGGCATGCCACTGCTGCCAGAGCACGAAGCCCAGCACGGTGGCCACTACGGCGTAGAGCAGGTAAGAAAGCAGACGACGAACCGGGCCTTTGGGGGCGGGTGCGCCCGCTTCTTCGCAACAACTCTTCATTGTTGGGCGGGATAAAACCAGGAAGATGAGGGAGGGGGCGCAGCCAGGCGCCGGGCGGACACGCCAACGCAAAGGCTCGCCCCAGACATAGCAGCGCTATGCCAGGGCGAGCCTTGGGCACGTCAAATCAATCAGACCGTCAGGGACTGAATAAAGATTCGGATGTCGGGTATTTTGGGGGGCAGGTGCTCGCCGGGCACCAGAACGACCGCATGGGTACGGTCCCACTGTCCGGCCGCGGGCCGGAAAAAGAAGTCGCTACTGGCCGGCAGCAGCGCCGGCGCGGACGCGAGCAGCTGCTTTTCGCCGGGCGTGGCGAGCGACTTAAGAATAGCGGCCGAGTTGTCTTTGCAGCAGTCATCCTGGCCCGCGGGCTTGGAACTGTGCTTGGCATGGTCATGCTTGCCCTTCGTGGACTGCTGCTGGGCCGGGCCTTTGCCGTGACCGTGGCAGCCGGGATGCGAAGGCTTCTGCGGCGGGGTGACCTTGGCCATCGGCGCCGCAACCACCGGGTTGATGGTCGCGCAGTAGCACTGGCCCACGAACACGTTGACGAAGACGAGCAGGAAGCTCGTCGCCAGCAAACGGCGGAAAGGGAACAGGCTACGGAACATGAGAGGCGCTAAGCAACCGCAAAAGTAGACTTCTCTACGAAAAGGCGGTACCGCCTATTTACCCCATTTTTAAATAAAGAGTTTCCGGGCCGTTCCCGCGGCAGGCCGCTGAGCCTCCAAAAAAGGACCGCAAAGAGCCACCAGGCACTTTTAAGCGGCGGTTAGCCGAAATGCTCCCAATTGATGACCGCAAAATTATGCAAGCCTTCGGCCGGATTATGTAAATCCATTGCCGGCCCTCTACGTGCAAATTATGCAAGTTTCAGGTGGGATTCCGTACCAACCCCGCCGCAGGTGCGCCGTTCCTTTGTAAGGAGCTTTCTAGCCCGGGGAACATTGTGTTTTCCGGCCCAATGCAGCACTACAGCTGCTTATTTCTATGGAACCAACAACCAAGACCGAAACCCTCGACATTGAAGGCATGACCTGCGCGTCGTGCGCCTCCTTCGTCGAAAAGTCCCTGACCCGCACGCCCGGCGTGCAGCGGGCCATGGTCAATTTCGCCACCGAAAAAGCCACCATTGACTATCTGCCGACGCAGGCCACCCCGGCCACCTTAAAAGAGGCCGTAATCAAGGCGGGCTACGGCGTGACCGAGCGGACCCCCGATACGTCAGCCGCGGACCGACAGGCCGAAATCGACCAGCAGAAAGCCCTGGCTTATACTAAGCTCAAGCGCCGCTTTTGGGTAGCCACGGTGCTGGCCATTGTCATCATGCCCCTGAGCATGCTAATGCTCTGGCCCGCGATGATGGCACGCGTGAACATGCAGTGGCTGAATTATGGCCTGCTGGTGCTCACGCTGCCGGTGCTGCTGTATAGCGGACGCGAGTTCTATACTTCGGCCTGGAACGGCTTCAAGCACCGGGCCGCCAACATGGATACGCTGATTGCCGTGGGCACCGGCGCGGCTTTCCTCTACAGCCTCGCGGCCACGGTGGTGCCGGGCTGGTTTATGCGTCAGGGCATCATGCCCGAAGTGTATTACGACACCACGGCCACCATCATAGCCCTGATTCTGCTGGGCAAGGTGCTGGAGCTGCGGGCCAAAACGCAAACATCTGCGGCCATCAAGGCCCTGATGGGTTTGCAGGCGAAGACGGCCCGGGTGGTGCGCCCCGACGGCCAGGAAGTCGATGTGCCCATTGAGCAGGTGCAGCTTAACGACCTCATCGTGGTGCGTCCCGGCGAGAAAGTGGCTACTGATGGAGTCATTGAGGAAGGCCACTCGGCGGTGGACGAGGCCATGCTCACGGGCGAAAGCCTGCCGGTGGAAAAGAAAACCGGTGACCCGGTGTTCGGAGCCACGCTGAATAAGACCGGTTCCTTCCGCTTCCGGGTGACCAAGGTGGGCGTCGACACCATGCTCTCGCAGATTGTCAAGCTGGTAGAAGACGCCCAGGGTAGCCGCGCCCCGATTCAGCGGCTGGCCGACAAAGTCAGCGCCATTTTTGTGCCCACGGTGGTGGTCATTGCCATTCTCACCTTTGTGCTATGGTTTGACTTGGCGCCCGTGGAAGCGCGTCTGCCCTTGGCCCTGGTCAACTTCGTGGCGGTGCTCATCATTGCCTGCCCGTGTGCGCTGGGGCTGGCTACGCCCACCGCCATCATGGTCAGCACCGGCAAGGGCGCCGAGCACGGCGTGTTGATTCGCAACGCCGAGGCGCTGGAGAAAGCCCACCAGGTCAACACCGTGCTGCTGGACAAAACCGGCACCATTACCCGCGGGGAGCCCGCCGTGACGGACTTTGTGCCGGCCGAGGGCCAGGATGCTGCCCAGCTGCTGCAGGTCGTAGCGGCCGTGGAGCGTCAATCGGAGCACCCGCTGGCCGAGGCCGTGGTGCGCTACGCTGACGCGCAGGCAGCCACTGCCATTGCCGCCACGGGGTTCCAAGCCATCGAAGGCAAAGGGGCGCAGGCGTCCGTGAACGGGCAGGCAGTGCTCATCGGTAACTTCCGCCTGCTCGATGAGGCCGGTATTTCGCTTTCACCCCTGGTGCGCCGGCAGGCTGACGAGCTGCTTGGCCAAGCCAAGACCGTTCTCTACATTGCCGTGGGCGGAAAGGCAGCGGGTGTTATCGGGGTAGCTGATACAGTCCGCGAAACGTCGGCGGTGGCCATCAAACGGCTGCAAAGCATGGGCCTGGAAGTGGTGATGATGACCGGCGACAACCCCCAGACCGCGGCGCAGGTAGCCGGCCAGGTCGGCATCAAGCGCTACTTCGCCGAGGTGCTGCCCGCCGACAAAGCCGGTAAGGTGAAGGAGCTGCAGGCTGAGGGCCGCATCGTGGCCATGGTGGGCGACGGCATCAACGACGCGCCCGCCCTCGCGCAGGCCGACATTGGCTTGGCCATGGGTGGCGGCACCGACGTGGCCATGGAAGCGGCGGGCATCACACTCATGCGCTCGGATTTGCAGGGGGTGGTCACGGCCATTGAGCTCTCGCGCCAGACCATCCGCACCATCAAGCAGAACCTGTTTTTTGCCTTCATCTACAATACGCTGGGCATTCCTATTGCGGCGGGCCTTCTGTATCCCTTCTTCGGCATTTTGCTTTCGCCCATGCTGGCGGCCGGTGCCATGGCCCTGAGCTCGGTATCGGTGCTCACCAACTCGCTGCGCCTGCGCAGCTTCTCCCCCGCTAAAAACTAAGTTATGGACAGCTCCGAAATCATTGTGACGCTGACGGGCCTGGCCCTGTCGGCCTTCGTTATCTGGTACTTCTTCTTTTCCACCCGCCAGACGGCCAGCGCCGTTTCCACCTCCAGCGGGGTGCAGGAAGTGGACATTACTGTCAAAGGCGGCTACTCGCCCGACGTGATTGAAGTCGAGCGCGGCAAGCCCGTGCAGCTGAGCTTCTACCGCGACGAGGAAAACAGCTGCTCGGAGGAGCTGCTGATGCCCGACTTCAGCATCCGCCGCGACCTGCCCGCCTTTAAAACCACCCTGGTGGAGCTGCTGCCCCAGCAGGCCGGTACCTTTACGTTCACCTGCGGTATGGGCATGCTGCGCGGTAGCTTAGTCGTCAAATAGATGCCGCTCATGAACTCCCAACTCCGCTCCGGCTTCACGCTGCCCGCCCCCGGTACCCACCGGCTGCTGATTAAGAATATGGTGTGCCCCCAGTGCATCCGGGTGGTGACGGAAGACCTGACCGCCCTGGGCCTGCAGGTGCACCGTGTGGTGCTGGGCGAGGCCGACGTGACCACGGCCGACGGCCAGGAGCCCGACCTGGAACCCGTGCGTGCTAGCCTGCTGGCGGCGGGCTTTGCCCTGCTCGAAGACCCGCGGGCCCAACTGGTGGAGCAGATTAAGACCCTGCTCGTGACGCTCATTCACTACCCCGAGCCGGGCCCGCGCCTGCTGACCTATTCGGATTATCTGGTCCAGCACCTGGGGCGCGACTATCATTATTTGTCGCACCTGTTTTCGTCGGAGGAAGGCCTGACCATCGAGAAGTTCATCATCCGCCAGAAGGTGGAGCGGGCCAAGGAGCTCATCGGCTACGGCGAGCTGAGCATTGCTCAGGTGGCCGGGCAGCTGGGCTACAGCTCCCCGGCCCATCTCTCGCGGCAGTTCGGGCAGGTGACGGGCCTGACGCCCTCTGAGTTTCAGCGGCTCGGACCCGCCAGCCACGCCCGGCGCAGCCTGGATTCGCTGCTGTAGCCTTCGAAATTATGCAAGGAAAAAGGCCAACGGTGTAAAAACCGGGCGGGTAGGCTGGGCGTTTATAATGCTCACCATCAGACCCCACCGACCGTGAGCATGAACCGCTTATTCCGTTTGCCTATTCTATCCCTGCTTGTGCTTGTTTCCCTGTTTTCGGCCTGCAAAGACCACGACATGGACGACATGAAGCACGACAGTCCGTTGATGAAAATCATGATGGACATGATGACCCAGATGGACGCGCAGGCCAAAACCCAGGACCCCGACCACGACTTCGCCGCCCAGATGGTGCTGCACCACGACGCGGCCATCAAGATGAGCGAGGAAGAACTCCGGGCGGGCAGCAACCAGGAGATGAAAACCATCGCCCAGGACGTGATTACCAAGCAACGCGCCGAAATCACGCAGTTCAACACTTTCCTGAGTGGGCACCAGCCCATGCAGCCGCTGGTGCCGCAGTTCAACCAAATTCAGAAAACCAACATGGACCGGATGATGGCCGCCAGCAACGCCCGCGCCATGACCATGCGCACCGATTTGGACTACGCCCAGATGATGGTGGACCACCACCAGGCGGCCATCGACAACTCCGAGGCGCTGCTCCAGCACGGCCGCAACGCCACGATGCGTCAGCTGGCGCAGGCCATCATCACCGACCAGCGCCAGGAGATTGCCACGCTGCAAAACTGGATTTCGCGCAACCGGTAATCATTGGCTTTACCCTATCCAAAAAGGCAGCTCCTGCAGGGCTGCCTTTTTTGCTTTTAGAGAGCGGTGGGTAGCCCGGTTTGCCACTCACTGGCTTATTTCACGGAAAGGTACCTAATGCGCACCCTGACTGTTTTACGCCTTATCCTATCCGTGGTCGTTGGCCTGGGGCTAGCCGGTTGCCGGTCCTCCGCCGTTGTCCCGTCGTTCCCAGCTACTGCCGGGTACCGTCACCCGCGACTGGCACCGCGCGTTGATACGGCGACGGTCGTTCCCGCCCAGGAGCGCCCTGCCACCCTGCCGCAGCGGGTAAAGACAGCGGTTCCGCCCCGGGGCGCGGGCGCGCCGGACTATGTGTCCAAGCAGAAAAGGAGCCCGGCGGACCGGCCGGATAGCAGCTTTGCCAAAGTAACGCCCGGGGGTACTGCGCGCGGCGCCACCCCGCCGGTGGCCCCGGGCGGGCGCCGACAGTATGCCACCGCCAAGTTATCCAGTGCCCAAACGCTGGTGCACTATGGCCTGCACTTTGTTTTTCCGGTCGTGCTGGCGCTGGTGTTTTTTCCCTTGGTGTGGCAAACCGCTTACCTGGTGATGCTGGCCACCATGGCCATTGACCTGGACCACCTGCTGGCCAAACCCATTTTCGACCCGCTGCGCTGCAGTATCGGCTATCATCCGCTGCACTCCTTTTACGCCATCCCAGTGTATGCTCTGCTGCTTTTGCTGCCAGCGACACAGATTGTCGCCGTGGGCCTGCTTTTCCACCTGTTCACCGATACGGTGGACTGCTTGTGGAACTTCAGCCACTGCCACGAGTGCTACCTCAACTCCCGGATTTATGCCTTGCGCAACCGGGTGCGGAAGCTACTGGGCCGTGAAGTAATCGAGTAAATAGGATATAAAAGTTTGGCGGGTGGCGCGCTTTTACGTTTTCTGGTGGGAGCGGTAAGTGGGAGCCCGGAAATTATGCAAGTCATGGTTAAGCGTTTCTTATTTGTAATAATTCCAAATAAGCCGACCTTTGTGGCATCTTCCCAAGCAAAGGTTACCTGATGACTCATTTTTTGCGCTGTTTTCCTGCCGTTTTTCTCGGCGGTTTCACTCTTTCTACCCTCTTTTCGCTCCCCACGGCCCAGGCCCAGCAGGTGCCAGCTCCGGACACCACCCGCCGCCAGACCCTGAGCGAAGTCACCGTGACGGGTGCCGCTACGCACTTTGCGGCGCCCGTGGACGGCACCACGATTACGGCCGGGCGCCGCAACGAACTCATCAAGCCCCGTGAGGTCAACGCTAACCTGGTGCAGAACAACATGCGCCAGGTGATGGCCCGCGTGCCCGGCCTGATGGTGTGGGAAAACGATGGCTCCGGCCAGCAGATTAACGTGGCCACCCGGGGCCTGAGCCCCAACCGCAGCTGGGAGTTCAACACGCGTCAGAACGGCTACGACATGAGCGCCGACGCGTTTGGCTACCCCGAAGCCTACTACAACCCGCCCATGGAAGCCGTGGAGCGCATCCAGCTGCTGCGTGGCGGGGCGGGCCTGCAGTTCGGGCCCCAGTTCGGCGGCCTGCTCAACTACGAGCTCAAGCGCGGGTCCCGCGACAAGAAAGTCGAGATTGAAACCAGCAACACGGCCGGCTCCAACGGTCTGTTCAACTCCTACAACGCCGTGGGCGGCACGGTGGGCAAGGTGAACTACTACGCCTACTACCGCCACCGCCAGGGCAACGGCTGGCGGCCCTTCAACCAGTTCAGTGTGGACGACCTGCACGGCAACGTGCACGTGGCCCTCACCGAGCGCCTGACCCTGAACGCCGAGCTAACCTACCTGACCAACCAGCTGCAGCAGCCCGGTGGCCTCACCGACGCCCAGTTTGCGCAGAACAGCCGCCAGAGCACCCGGGAGCGCAACTGGCTCAGCACGCCTTGGCTGATTCCAGCCCTGACGCTGGACTACAAGGCCAGCGAGCGGACCCGCATTAACCTGAAAACCTTTGGCTTAATAGCGTCGCGCAACAGCGTGGGCTTCGTGGCCGCCCTGCCCGCCCTAGACACCGTGAACCGCCGCACCCGGCAGTTTGCTCCCCGCCAAGTGGACCGCGACGACTACCGCAACCTGGGCGCCGAGCTGCGCCTGACCCAGGACGTGGACTTTTTGGGCCGCACCCACACGCTGGCCACCGGCCTGCGAGCCTACCGCGCCACCACCGAGCGCCGGCAGCGCGGCACGGGCACCACGGCCTCGGACTACGACCTGAGCTTGACCGGCAGTGGGCTGTTCACGAACGAGTTTGAGTTTACCACCACCAACGCCGCCGCCTTCGCCGAGCTGCTGTTGCACGTGAGCCCCCGGCTGAGCTTCACGCCCGGCGTGCGCTACGACTACCTGCGCAACTCCGGCACCGGCTACTTGGGTCGGGCGGCTAATGGCACCGAAAACCGCGTGCCCGACCAGAAAAGTCAGCGCAACGTGCTGCTTTACGGACTGGGCAGCGAATTTCAAGTGTCGCCCACCACTAACCTGTACGCCAACTACTCGCGGGCTTTCCGGCCCGTGCTGTTCGGCGACCTGATACCCCCGGCCACGGCCGACGTCATCGACCCCAACCTGAAGGACGCCCGCGGCTACACCGCTGAGATTGGCTACCGCGGCAACTACAAGAATTGGCTGCGCTTCGACGTGGGCTACTTCTTCCTCAACTACGAGGACCGTATCGGCACCATCCGCCGGCCCGTGCCCGGCGGCACCGCCGGCCAGACCCAGCAGTTTCGCACCAATCTGGGCCGCACCCAAACCCACGGCCTGGAGGCCTACGCCGAGCTGGACTTGATTCACTCGATTACCGGCAACTTCAACCTGCCCCACCTCGACCTGTTTGCCGCCCTGAGTTTGCTTGATGCCCGCTACGGCAGCCTGCCTGTAACCACGCTCACCGGCACGGGCACCAATACGCAGATTGTGGAAAGCAACCTGGAGGGCAAATACGTGGAAAACGCTCCGCGGCAGACCCTGCGCACGGGCCTCACTTTCGCTCACAAAAGCTTGTCGGTGACGGGGCAGTTCAGCCAAGTGGGCAAGGTATACGCCGACGCTAACAACACCGAGGAGCCCACGGCCAACGCCCAGACCGGCGCTATTCCGGCCTACCAGGTGGCCGACTTCTCCGCTACCTGGAAGCTGGGCCGCGAGGGCCGCTACCGCCTCAGCGGCGGCGTAAACAACGTGTTCGACGCCCGCTACTTCACCCGCCGGGCCGGTGGCTACCCCGGTCCGGGCATCCTGCCCGCCGACGGCCGCACGTGGTTTGCCGGGCTGGGCCTCACGCTGTAACGGCGGCGTTTAACTCGGAAATTATGCAAGCCTGGGCGGGATTGTCGCAAATCCACGCCTGGGCTTTGCCGTTTTTAAGGGTAGCTTTTTTATTAACGACCGCTACCCATGAACAAGATATTTCGAATGCCCCTGCTCGCGTTGAGCCTGCTTGGGGCTACCCTTTCCGTTACCAGCTGCGACAAGGACGACGACAACGGCTTGGAGCTCATCGGCCACGACGAGAGCGTGTACATGCGCAACATGCACGAGGGCATGGCCATGATGGAGTCCATGCCCAAAACGCAGGACCCGGACAACGACTACTCCACCATGATGATTATGCACCACCAGATAGCCATCAAAAACAGCCAGGAGGAGATTAAAAGCGGCAAAAGTGCCGAGATGAAGGCCATGGCCCAGACGATTATCGACAAGCAGCAGGCCGAAATCGCTCAGTTCAACGCCTTTCTGGCGGGCCACCCGGCGCACGCCCCGGCCGTCCCCGAGTTCAACGCCCTGCAGATGATGAACATGATGCAGATGATGAAGGCCGTGGATTTGCGCCCCCTCACCGGCGACCCGGACTTCGACTTTGCCCAGCTGATGATTGACCACCACCAGGCCGCCATTGAGAATTCGGACGCCCTGCTCAAGTTCGGCCGCGACAACGCCACCAAGGTGCTGGCCCAGCAAATCATTACCGACCAGAAGATGGAAATCAAGATGCTGCAGGACTTTCTGCTGGCCAACAAGAAATACTAGGACTTTCCTCACTCGTATCCCTAAGCAGCGAACCCTCGGGTTCGCTGCTTTTTTACTTTGATTCATGCCCCTTATGGAAATGCACAATACTCCCTGGGCACCGAACTGGGCTCTCTGGGTCTGGTTTGGCCTGACGCTGCTCTCGGTGCTCTACGTGGCCTGGGACCTGTTCACCCGCACGCCCGAAATGAAGGTCATGAAGTGGGGCTGGGTTCTGGTCACGCTCTACACCGGCCCGGTCGGCCTGCTTATCTACTGGTTTTCATGCCGCGAGCCTTCGCCAGGCACCCACGAGGCCTTTATAGCGCCGCTCTGGAAGCAGGCCGTGGGCTCCACAATTCACTGCGCAGCGGGCGACGCGACGGGCATCATCGTGGCCGCGGCCCTCACCGGCTACTTTGGGCTGAGCATGGGCGTGGACATCTGGATAGAGTACGCCGCCGGCTTTGTCTTCGGCCTGTTCATCTTCCAGGCCCTGTTCATGAAAGACATGATGGGCCTGAGCTATGGGGAGGCCCTGCGTCAGTCCTTTCTGCCGGAGTGGATGTCGATGAACGCCATGATGGCCGGCATGCTGCCCACCATGGTGATTCTGATGACCCGCGACATGCGGGCTATGGAAGCCACTTCGCCCTGGTTCTGGGCGGCCATGTCGGCCGCAACGCTGGTGGGCGTGGTGGTCTCTTACCCCGTCAACTACTGGCTGGTTAAAAACCAGCTCAAGCACGGCATGGGCACCGAGCGCGCATTGGGCAAAGGCGGGGCAGCACAGGAAGAAGTCAGTGCTTTGGCGCATGCCGGCCATTCCATGGGCGGTATGTCGCACTCCGTGGCCCCCGCGACGGCGCACGGCGGGCACGCCATGGCCGCGATGCCTATGAGCACGGAAGGCGGAGCCCAGGTGTCGGGCGTGCGCAAAGCGGCGGTCACCTTGATAACGCTGGTGATGCTGGCGGTCGGCTATTGGTTGGCGGCTCGCTACGGCGACTTATCCATGCGGCCGGGCGAGCCGATGGAAGCCATGCCCGGCATGGATATGCCGGGCCACCAAATGTAAAAAGCCAGCGCAGCCCCCAACGAGTTGTGGGGCCGCGCTGGCTAAATCAACATGCAGGGTGTTAGCCTGCAGCGGTTAACCAGCGTTTAGGCTTTTTTTACGAGGGCCATGCCGCACTTGGGGCAGCTGCCGGGCTTGTCGCTGGCACTGCCTTCGCACTTCATCGGGCACTCGTAAGCCGTGCCGGCCACCTTGCCGGCTTTGGCGGCCGCGTCCAGCTTTTCAAACCGGGCGCTGAGCGAGCTGCCGTTGGCTTTCACGCTCACGATGGCCGTGCGCAGCATCGAACCGGCGGGCAGGGCGGCCACTAAGTGGTCGCCGGCGGGCGCGAGCTTGACCGTGCTGGTTTTGCCCGTCGTGCTGAGCAGCATGACGGAGCCCGTGGTACGGTCAACGGCCAGGGAATTTTCTTTGCCGTCGAGCAGGTACACGTGCACTTCGTTGGCGTGCTGCACCAGCTCAATGTGGTACTTGCCCGCCGTGCGCACGGTGCCCCCGTGGGGAGATTTATGCGAGTGGGTTTCCCCGGCGGCCTTGTGACCGTGGGCAGCGGCGCCGGGCTTGTGGTTGTGCTGGGCCGAAAGAGAAAGCGGAGCAGCCAGCAGCGTAGCGGCCAGCAGTAAGTGCGAAGTTTTCATGAGGGAAAGCTGAGGTAGTGCGACCAGTGGCCCATGGTGGGAATACTGCCGGCAATGGTTGCTTGGGCGGGCAGTTATCATCATTTGTGCCAGTTTCATCGGAAGCAAGCAACTGAGCCGACTGAAGGAGGAATGGGGCGCCGGATTTGAGTTGACCGCTATTGAGCACTTCTGTGCATCTTAGCTGCTTTATTGGCCTTACGCTCCTTTATGTCCGCCGCTCTACCGCCCCTTATTCAGCAATACAAGGCCGATTCCGAGTCCGTTTACAACACCTGGTTTATCAACAACGAGGAGCGGCTGAAGGCCTTTCGCTCCATCCGGCGCGGGGTGCAGCAGGTGGTCAAGGACATCAAGGCGGGCAGCTTCGGAAATGACTTCAAGGGCACCTCGCTCGAATTCGTGCTCAGCGTCATCAGCGAGCAGAAGCAGGTGTTTCAGGGCGCGGCCCACCCTTTCTACTGGAAGCCCAAGCTGCGCATCCCCGACATCTACGAGCACGAGGACAACAAGCGCGCTTTCGGGCAATTCCTGGAAAGCTGCCTGGCCGCCACCACCGAGCAGCAGCTGCTCAAGGAAATCGAGATACTCGACCGCCGCAAAATCAAGGGGCTGGGGCCGGCCGTGGCCAGCATCCTGTACTTCCTGCACCCCACCTTGATGCCGCCCTGCAACACGGCCATCGTCAACGGCTTCAACGCCCTGTTTGGCCAGAAAATCAAGCTGGGCTCCTGGCCGGAGTACCTGCGCATGCGCGAGCAGCTGCGCGATTTGAACCTGACCCACCGCCAGCACCTGAGCCTGGACTACAGCGCACTGGCCGGCCTGCTCTTTGACGTGGGCGTGAAAAAGATGATTGCCGGCGACCAGCAATTCACCACCGACGAGGAGCGCGACAAGTACCAGCAGCAGGCCCAGAAGCGCCACAAAGAGGTGCAGTCCGAAGCGCAGGAGGAAAACCAGCACACCGAGATGCAGCACCACCTACTGCGCATCGGCAAGGCTCTGGGCTGCGACGTGACCACGGCCATCAACGACCGCAACCGGCTATGCGGGGGCCAGAAGCTGTCTTTTCTCTGTCTCGACCAGCACCCCGAACTGCCCGTGCCGGCCGACGTGGCCAGCACCATCCGCCTGATTGACATCGTGTGGTTTGCGCCCGGCACGAGCCGGGTAGTGGCCGCCTTCGAGGTCGAGAAGAGCACCAGCATCTACAGCGGCATCCTGCGCCTGACGGATTTGGCGTTTTCCATGCCCGAGCACGAGACGGCGTTGTACCTGGTCGTGCCCGATGCCCGCTAGAAGGAGGTGCAGGTCCAGCTCTCGCGCCCGGCCATCCGAGCTGCTGGCGCCACCATCCACTACATCCTGTTCTCCGAGCTGCGCCAGCATTGCGAAGCGTTATGCAAGTTTGGCGACTCTCCGGCCGCCATGCGCAAGATTGCGCGGTCAGTTTCCTAAGCTAGCCCTCAATGTTAACCGACCCCATCCGACAGGCCATTCTACTTGGTTTTCCTCCGCCGATGAGCCTTTGCGACTATTCCAGCTACCTTTCCCAACGGGTATATCGCCATCTCTCGGATGTTTTCCGCTTTGGGTTGAGCTTCTCCGAATTGGGAATGACCGACCATTTTATCCTGGACTTGGCCAGGTTCTCGCACCGGAACCGGTCCGCCACTGTCAAGGTATACAAGACGTCGTGGCCGGTGGAAACCGTGTTTGGCAACGACATTGATTTATTCGTGGGGGACGGGACCGGCCAGTACGACTGGTACGCGCTGCAGGCCAAGGTGATGTCCCACGAAGGCGAGTTCAATGATTTGAAAATCAAAGTTAAAGGCGAGTTTCACCAGTGGCTCAAGCTGCTGCTACACGAGCGGTTGTTTGGTTCTCAGGCCTTTTACCTGTTGTACGTAGGCAAGTCAAAGACCAATTTTCCAACGATTAAGCCGACCAGTAAGGATTGTCACGGGGTGGCCCCCATCGGGGACTATGGCCTGAGCTTGGTGAAAGCGCTGGACATTCATAAGACAGTCACGCGCACTACTCCCATGAAGTTCACCGAGGTGTTTCCTGACCTGGTGGAGCCGCTGCGGAGCATCTTCTGCTGTCCCCGCCCATTGCCGAAGACCGCGAGAAAATACACCGAAAACGAAATTGTTACCCCTGCTTACCGGCAGGTGTATGCGCGGGATAAAGACGAGGACCCTTACCAGGGTTACAACATTTCGGACCATGTTCTGCCCGATGGCTTTGCTCCGCTTCGCGTCCTGATTGACCTGAACCCGGATGCCGTTGCTGACAAGAATGTCCGCTAAACCATACAAGCGCACTATTTTCACTTGTTGACTTAGTGTATTCTTTGCGCATCATTAATTGCCAAAAGTGGCAATAATGTAATGTATGCGTATCATTAATAGGGCACTTGGTTGTTTGCAATAGGCCTTATTAATGCTATCTTTGCGTAGCATTAACTGGAAGATTGGCAGTTAATGCTGCTTAAACGCATCATTATGGACTGGTACGCTTTGTCAGACGTGGCCGCGGTGCAAGAAATTGGCCGCAACCTGCAGCTTATTCGGCTGAATCAGGACATTACGCAGCAGGAGCTGGCGGTGCAGACGGGCTTGAGTCGGCTGACCATCAGCCAAGTCGAAAACGGCCGGCCCGCTTCCACGCTCACGTTGGTGCAGCTGCTGCGCGCGTTGGGGCGGCTCGATGTGCTGGAAGTGCTGGAAGAGTCGGCCACCATCAGCCCCTTGCAAGCGGCGCGCCTGGCGCGCCAGCAGCGGCAGCGGGCCAGCCGCCGCAACGAGGACGCTTCAACAACTGGATTATGAGTGCGCTGATAACTGCCACGGTATCTATCTGGGGCAAGCCTGTAGGAGCCGTGTTGTGGGATGAAAAACGGCGCATTGGCGTCTTTGAATACGAGCCTTCCTTTGTTCGCACGGGACTGGAGCTAGCGCCCATTATCATGCCGCTGCCAGTGGGACGGAAATCGCGCAAATTTGATTTTGCCACGCTCAACCGGGAAACCTACCAGGGCCTGCCCGGCCTGCTGGCCGACAGCCTGCCCGACCGGTACGGGCGCCAGCTCATCGACGCCTGGCTGGCTTCTAAAGGGCGGGACGCGGCTTCCTTTACGCCCGTGGAACATCTATGCTACCTCGGCCACCGGGGCATGGGCGCGCTGGTGTACGAACCGGCCTCGCAGCCCGCGCTGGAGAAAGGCGCCTCGCTGGAAGTGGGCGAGCTCGTGAAATTTGCCCGGCAGGTACTGACCAACCGGGAAGGCTTGCACACGTCGCTGGCCACCAACGCCGCCGAGGGCTTGGCGGAAATCATCAGCGTGGGCACTTCCGCTGGCGGCGCCCGCGCCAAGGCCGTTATTGCCTATAATTCCGTTACTAAGGAAGTCCGCTCCGGGCAGGTCGATGCCCCCGAAGGCTTTGCGCACTGGCTGCTCAAGCTCGACGGGGTGACCAACGCGAGCTTAGGCGACCCGGCCGGGTACGGCCGCATCGAGTACGCCTACCACCTGATGGCCCGGCAGGCGGGCCTGCAGATGACCGACTGCCAGTTGCTGGAAGAGAACGGCCGGGCGCATTTCATGACACGGCGCTTCGACCGGGTGGACGGCAGCCAGCGCTTGCACATGCAAACGCTGTGCGGGCTGGCTCACTTTGACTACAACAAGCCCGGGCTCTACACCTACGAGCAGGCCTTTCAGGTCTTGCGGAAGCTCCAGCTACCGCACCCGGCCGTGGAGGAGCTCTACCGGCGCATGGTGTTCAACGTGGTGGCGCGCAACCAGGACGACCACACCAAGAACATTTCCTTCCTGATGAACCCGGCGGGCAAGTGGAGCTTGTCCCCAGCGTACGACGTGACGTATTCCTACAACCCCACGGGCGAATGGTCCAGTCAGCACCAGATGTCGCTGGCGGGTAAGGTCGATGATTTTACAGCAGAGGATTTCCTGCAGCTGGCCAAGAACGTGCAGGTGAAAAAGCCCCGGGAGATAATCCAGCAGGTAGTCGACGCGGTAGCTAGCTGGCCCACGTTTGCGGCCGAAGCGGACGTGCCGAAAAAGCAGCAACAGGCTATTGCCGAAACGCACCGCCTACCGCTCTTCAAGGACCTTAATCAGCTGAGCCCTTCGGCGTCCTAACAGTATCAGTACTGCTAGGATGCCGAAGGGCTCAGCAAGGGTTCAAGTGCCAAGAAGGCGGTATTTTCAAAGGAGCGAGTAGCAGAAATTACCTCCCTTACTGCCCAATAACATACACGGGCACGGCCTGCGCGTCGACGCCACGTCCTGTTTCCTTCTTTACCTCTTTGCCATCTAGTAGGATAGCGCAGGTGATTTCAGATGCTGCCGTGCCCCCGTCGATGCTGGCCAGGATGGTCAGGTTGTCGCCCCGTTTCATGGTGCGCTTAAACCGGTAGCTGGCCGGGAGGGGCGTATTGTTGAGCGTCGTGTTGCCGCCGCTTTCGTTGGTGTAGCTCAGGTAATCCGATACCGGGGCGTTCGAGGTGACCTTGTACTCTACCTGGTATTCTTTCGGTCCGGTGGGAGTAGCGTCATCTTTTGAACAGCCGGAGGCCGCAGTCAGGGCTGCGCAGCTCAGCAGCAGATAGGCAAGTCGTTTCATAGTTCAAAAAGGAGAGTTAGCGGAAGTGATAGCGCAGGCCGACACTGGCCATACCCGGCCAGCGGTCGACGAGCGGGTTATTGAAGAGGTAGCCCTTGGTGCCGGTGGCCACCAGGGAGAGGCGGTTGCCCAGGAAGACATCGGCTTCGAGGCCGGCTTGCGGGCCATAGGTGAAGCGCTGGGGCTCACCCGACCCGGTAGCCAGCTCCCCACTGCGGTTTTGGTTGGTCCACTCGTAGCCGGCGCCCGCCCCCACCAGCAGATGGAAATAGGCCACTTCCCCAAGGCGGAACAGTTGGGGAGAGAGCAGCACGCGGCCCTGGTAAACCGAGTACTCCCCGCGCGCCGGCAGCGTGCCGTGTTCGTAGCCCCCACTCAGGCGCAGGGCCAGGCGGTTGGTAAGCATGGGCGTATAGCTCAGCTCGTAGTAGTCGCCCTTTTCGGAGCGGCCGACGTGGGCGCCCCAGGCGGCCAGATGTTTAACGTGGCGCTGCGCGGAGGCCGGCAAGATGCCGGCCCCGGCAGTCAAAAGCACAATAAAAAGAAGCTTTTTCATAGGGCTAGCGCGGCCTGTTTCGGTCCATTTTAATGAGCGCATTCCGGCTCAGCGTCGAGGCGTACACAGCTTCAGCGGCCTGGTGGGCCGGCCCCGCCTGCGAGGCTTCCATGAACAATCGGTCCCCCTGCTCGCGCAGCTGCATGGCCTTAATCATGTTGTCGTTGGAGGAGTTGAGAGCGGCCATCCGCTCCCCCTCCGTCATGGCGTAGCGGCCCGGGTTTTTCAGGGTGGCCTGCATCTCCACGCTTTGCGCGGTCATCTCGTCGGCAATCTTGTAGTAGTTCACGGCCATGGCCAGTTTGCGCTTGGCCATCATCTCCTCGGCCGCAAAAAGGGAAACCGTCGACTCCTCGCGCTTGGCCTGGTACTGGTCGCTGGTCAGGTTGCCGTTGGGGTCGGTTGAGCTAGTGCCGAAGCGCGAGAACACGTCGTACATGGTGTTCACGTCCTGCGCGGGGTTGGTCAGCTGCAGGGCCTGGCGCAGGCGCTGGGCCTTGGCGTAAACCGGCATCATCTGGTTGGTTTGGCTCCGGCCGGACATGGCCAGGGCCCGCGCAAACAGTTCCTGCGGGTTGGAGAGCCGCAGGTCCTGAATGCTCTGCACCTTCCGTAGGTCCGCCTGCACCTGCTTCTGCAAGTCCAGGGCTTCCTGTGTCAGGCTGCGAACCTCGCCGGTAATGTCCTTGGTAACACCGGCAATCTGACGAGCATCCTTGACAACTTGGTAGTTTTTGACCGTTTCGGTCCATTGCGCGAGACGCTTGGCGAAATCCCCGATGTGCACGCCCATATGCACCGGGTCGTTCACGACCATCTGCGCCCGGGCCCGACTAGCCGGAGCAAGTAGCAACGCGACGGCCACCAGGGCCGGAAAAAGAGTCTTTTTCATGGTTGTAGAGTTGGTGAATGGAAAGGGTTAGCGTCCCGACGCCGTGTCCGGTCCCAACTGGCCGGCGGCCGCCGTGGTAATCAGGATGGGGTAGCCATCGGGCAGCAGCACCTCCCGCAGCTTGGTGCGGGTTTTCGGGCGGCTTAACACGTTCATGGCCACGCGCCCACCCACGCCCACCACTGAGTTGGCGGCCGAGGCCGAGCGGTCGATGGCGGTGCTCACTTCCTGCATGGATTGCTGCTGCAGGTCCTGGCCGGCAAGGCTGGCATCTTTGGCGACCCGCTTGACCGGGTCAATCATGATGCCGGGCAGGTAGTTGTAGTCGTAGATGCTGGCCGCGACCCTGGTGGGCCCGAGGCGGTTTACTTCCAGCATCACGTTGTTGGTGCCCACGCTGGCAATGCCGGCAAAAACGGAATTCTTGGGGAAGGTCACGCCCGACACCACCGCGTCTTCCTGCAGGCGCAGCAGGACCACCGAGCCGGTGCGCACCTTCTGCTCCCCGTTAATGACGCACTTGAAGAACACGTCCGGTGTGAGCTCGGCCTGGCTGCCCTGGGCCATCATTCGGGCGGAGTTGCCCACCTTGACGGTGTTAAAGCCGTCCCTGCCGGCAGCGTTAGCACGATTGGCCAGGGTTTGCGCGGCCGCTTTAGGGTCACGAAAGCGCTTGCCGGTCATGCGCTCGTAGGCGGCGCGGGTTTCGGGCGGCGAGGAGCCCAGCATGGCCAGCACGTCCGGGTCCGTTTCAAACGGGGTGCCGTCGGTATCGGTCGCAGGCAGCAGCCCGGCCCGTAGGCCCCGCCCAGCCCGGTAGTTCGCCTGGCGGGCCGAAGCGCCTACTACCTGGCCGGGGCGACGCCGGGGCACCACCAGCGTTTGCGCGTGATAAGAACCCGTGGTGGGGTCCTGCAGGGTCGTTTCAATGGTGTCCACATCAGCCGCGGCCAAGCGGGCTTCCTCCTGATGGCGGCGAGCAGCCAGGGTGGCCGCCGCGGCCCGCCGCTTCCGGCGCAGGGCCTGACCCAGGGTATCGGCCACAAAGGCTTCCACTACTTCATCGGTGTTGGGGCGTACCGGCGTGCTCTGGGCTTCCTGTTCCAGCCGACGCTGCTGCTCGATTTGCGCCGAAGGCGAAACAGGGGCGGTTGGCTCGGTGGGCGCAGCCTTAATCTCCGGCTCAATGTTTTCCGAAGCCGCCGCCACGACTTCCTTTTGTTGCTGGGCGGCCTGCGTGGCCGAGCGCAGCCAGAGGAACAGGCCCCCGGCGACCAGCAAGACCAGCAGGCCGGTCAGGGGTATCCAGTTGTTGCGCAGCAGCCCCAGCGGAGTTGCTTTCGCCTGGTCAGCAGCGGGCCGGTCCGCTCCCAGGCGTCCGTGGTCGTCGTGGTCGGCTGAGCCCGTGGAATGAGATTGAGTATGTGGGTTTGCAGGTTCCATAAGAAGGCAGGGTTAGATGGTGGAGGCCCGATTGATGACCCGCGACGGCACCGGCAGCACCAGCACCCGGGCCCCGTTCAGCTCGCGCAGCGTCACTTCCAGGTAACCCCGGTCGGTCGCCGCGTAGAGCGGAATGGCGTAGGTGAGGTAGCCGGTGGTGCGGCCCGACACAACCTGATTGGTCCCGCCGCCGGAAGGGGCCAGTGGGCGGCGCGCCTCGTTCTTTTTCTTGGCCAGAAACTTCTTCTGGGCGTTTTCCACCAGCTGGAAGTCTGTGAAATCGACGTTGTAGTCGATGGCCGAGTGGTTGATGACTTTAAAGCGCAGGTAGGTAAAGTCCCGGTCGTTGCGCACGTTGGCCAGCGAAAGCACCAGGTCGTTGTCGACCACGGCCACCGACTGGTGCTCCTCCTTGGACTTGCGCAGCGCGGTGAGCTTGCCTTCCACTGCGGCTTTCTTTTCCCGCTCCTTGTCCAGTGCCAGCTCATTCTCAGGAGCCGAGCCCGACACGGAGCCAGCACCATAGTTTAGGCCCAGGGCCCCGTCTTTTTGGAAGTCGTAGAGCTGGAGCACGGGTCGGTTCACGTACACCAGTCGTCCCATCCAGTACTTGCTGCCAAAGCGGATGAGCATGGGCGTTGGCGGCGCGGACTTGCGGCGGGCGCGCACAAACACGGCGTTGGCTTCAATCTTAACCAGGTAGTTGTTGGCCATGCCCACATCAACCAGCGACACGGGGCCGCTGAACACGAGGTAGGTGGTGGAACTGTCCGACACGGCCACGTCCAGCAACGTGGGCGCGGCGGGCACCGCGGAGGAGGACGGCCGCAGCAGGGCCGACGGGGCAGAAGTGGTTTGCGCGGAGCTGGCCGAGGCCAGCAGCACCGGCAGGCCCAGGGCCAGCAGAAGTTTAGAAAACATAGGAATAGGCGTTGGGATGGGAGAAGCTTATTTGCCGGGGGTAGCAGACGAGGCCTGACCAGGGGCCACTGGGGAGACCGGGGCGATGCCGGCGTCGGGAGCCCCCACCCCCGCGCTGCGCTGCGCTTCCTGCAGGGCGCGCTGCCGGTCAGCTTCCTGCTCTTTTAGGGCTTGCAGCTCCTCGCGCGACACCTGGGGGTTGTAGGGGATGTAGTCGAAGTTGGTAATCAGCAGGCCGTAAGGGTTGGCATCCGAGCGGTTGGTTTCGGCCAGGTTGAACTTGGCGGCCAGCGGCAGGGGCTCCTTTTGCTCGCCCCCAATGAAGATGCGCTGCTTGATGTATACCCGGCCCGACCAGGGACGGTGGTTCATATCTACGAGCACGCTGTCCACCGTCACCACGTTGCGGGCGGCGTAGCGCTCGTAGTTCTGCAGCACCTGCCCGCGGGTGAACCCGTCGTAGATGCGCCGGCCCCCGCGCCCTTCGATGAGCGGCAGGGCGGCATCCAGGTTGGTTTTGTAGGTGTACTGGTCGTGCCCAAACATGGTCAGCATGAAGTTGCGCACCAGGTTGCGGGCCTCGTAGGCGGTGTGCGTTTCGGTAGTCGGCGCGGAGAGGGCGGCCACCGAGCCGGTCTGGCCGACCACGTACACGCGGCGGCCACTGTTCTCATAGGCGCGGTACACCAGGAAACCCGCCGCCAGGGCCACGAGCAGCAGGGCCAGCACGCTGCCCATGGCAAGGTTGCGCATGGTGGAGAAAGAGGTACTTAGGTTTTTGGCAGAATCCATTTAAAATGCGGTTTAAGTCATCAAGAGGGGATGTAGGAGGCTGGGATTTTCTTCCCCACGGCCCCTTATTTGGCCAGGGGCAGGGAGATTTGCAGGCCCCGGTAGGGGTAGGTTAGTAAGCCGGCGTCTTTGCCGCCATCCTGGCTGGCATAAGCGTAGAGCACCCCCTGAACCGTGACCGGCTGCGCGGGCCGCATTGGCACCACTTGGCCGCCCCGGTCGATGTCGCTGATGAAAAATCCGCGCAGTGAGTCTTTGGCGGAGGGCAGTTGCAGCTTGCCGATGCCGGGCTTGCTCTTGCCAAAGCCCATCGGCTTCCAGCGCAGCACGACCGCAAAAGGTATGCAGTAGCCGGGTCCTACTTTGGGGTAGCCCCGCTGGGCGCTTCGCAAGCCGGCCGGCAGGGCGAGGATGGCCGCGACCGGGGCCTGGCTGGTTACCGAAACCAGCTCCAGGTACCCTTCTTCGGGCAGCATCTGCGCTACCCCGGGCTCCACGTTCACTGCTGACGCCGGCAGGGCCGGAGGCAACGTAGTGGCTGCTTTCCAGGCTTCCGCTTTGGCTTGCTCAGCAGGGCTGTTGGCGTTGGTTTGCAGCGCGTCGACAAGGTGCGTGGCCGCCTTTTCCTCCTGGGATTGGCAGGCGCTGGCCAGGCCCAGGGCGAGCAGGGCCAGGTAACGGGTTGAATGGTTCATCAGAAAAAGGAAGGATTGGTTAAACCGTCCACAGCCCGGAGGGCCGTTGCCGGTAGGAAGGGTTCAGCGCGTCTGACATGGTGATGGTGGGCAGGCCCGCCGAAGCCGAGCTGCCGCCACTTGGTGACGGTGTTCCGCCGCCAGAGCTGCCACCACCATCACCGCCGCCACCGCCCGCGCTGCCGCTGGCTGCTTTGCTGCCGCCGCCCATGGCGCGGCCGATGGCGCCGGATACGCCGTGCCCGCCGCCGTTCATGCCCGCCGAGACGCCGGCCCCCGCCGCAGCTGCCGAAGCGGCCATGCCCACCACCGAGCCGACAAAGCTTTGTGCGGCCGAGGAGCCGATGATGAGGCTGGTCAGGTAGGGTACCATGAGGTAGAGCATGATGAAAGCGACCGACACCACCAACTGCTTGGTGTCCTGCTCGACGGCTGCCGGCCCCGCGAACACCCCGCCAAACGTGGTATTGGAGGATGTGTAGTAAGTGTAGAGCAAGTCCAACAGGGCAAACGACAACCCCCAGAACTGCACGGCCAGGAAGTTTTGCAGCCACTTCATCGCCAGCTGGCCGAAGGAGGGAATGACCGACAGGCAGATGGAAATGGGGCCGCAGACAAACAGGAACCCGAGGATGAACTGCTGGATGAACTGCATGATTTGCCGAATTAGCAGCACCACTTCCCCGGTCACCAGCTGCAGCAGAATGTTGGTTAAGCTGAAAGAGGTGATGGTTTTGAGCAGGTTGCTGATTTCGTCCACCCCTTGCTCGACCACCGTTTTCTGCGAGAGGGTGTCGGCGCTGCTGATGGTGGTGCCAAGCGCCGAGGCGGCCGTCGAGCCGTCCGGGGTGGCAAAGAGCCGGGTGAAATTGGCGACCCCCGAGCTAAGCGTGTCAATCAGCTCCTGGTAGAAGAAGAGTAGGAAGAATATCCACACCGCCTTAAGGATGGGACCCCAGTCCATGGAGAGCCCGTGACCCGAGAGGAAGCCCCGCCCGACCGTGTAGAGCAGGGCAATGAGCATGAAGGTGGGCGTGATGAAGCGGCAGGCGCGCAGCACGATTTGCAGGGTCTGGTCGCAGGCGCTCAGAAACGTCGGGTCGGCTCCGTAGGCGACCATCAGGTAGAGGCCGCTCATTTGGCCAGCACGCCCATGCGGGCCTGTTTATCTTCCACAAACTGGTCCACCGCATAGTCGAGACGCTGCACCTTCACGGGCTCGTACTGCGGGTTACCCTCGGCGTCCAGCTGCAACCGGCCGCTTTTGTCGAGCACCGGCTTGCGGTTGGTTTGCTGGTAGAACTTCACCAGCTTATTGAGGTAGTTGCGCTCCACGGGCTTGGAGGTGAGAATAGCATCGAGCTGCGGGGAAGCTTCTACCCCGAATATCTTGCCCTTGGCACCCTGTTTGATGAAGATTTCGCGCAGTGCGTCCGTGGAGCGCACCGACTTAATCAGGTCCATCTCGTGGCCGGTTAGCCCCAGTGGGGGCTGCAATTGCGCCAAGGAGTCGGGGTTGACGTGGCGCAGGATAATCTTGGTGGCCGAGTTGTTGATGATGGCCGGGCCAATCTTGCTGCTGGTAATCTCGGTGATGCCCTGGGTGATGATGGTGACCGAGCCGTTGGTTTTGCGGATGGTGCGGTACATGGACTCAATGAACTCCGAGAGCACCCCCGAGAGCATGGTCCAGGCCTCGTCCAGGGCGATGTACTTGATGTCGTCGGGAAACTTGCGGAACAGGTCCAGGCTCAGTTCGGTGATGAGCATGGCCACCACCGGGTACAGGTCGGGGTCGGCCTGCACCTTGGCCAGGTCAAAGCAGATGAGCCGGTACTCCGACAAATCCACGTCGCGCTGAGCGTTGAGCACCCGCTCGTAGCGGCCGCCGGTGATGTACTGGCCCAGCACCAGAAAGAACTGGTGCATGTCGATGTACTTCAGGTTTTTCTGGTACTGCCGGCGTGCCCCGTCCAGTGGGTCAGCTTCTTGCCCTTCGCCGGGCACCGCCACGGGCTTCTGCATTTCGTGGTCGAACTGCTCGACGAACTTATAAAAGCTTTCCATTCCCGGAAACTCCTCATCCTTCTGATTCAGTCGGTCGCTCTCGTTCAGGCAGGCATAATACTCTATCAGAAAGCGGCTCAGAATGGTCCGTTCCGACTTGTCAAGGCCGGTATCCTTGCCGCCCTTCCAGAGCGCAGCCAGCAGGGCCAGGTGGAAGTTGGTTTTCTCGTCGTTGTAGAGCCACTTGCCCGACGCGTCGCGGGGCACGATGAAGGGGTTGAACTCAATCGGACGGGTGGGGTCGTACTCGAAGTAGGTGTTGTCGAAGTCCTCGCCGTTGAGCGACTGCAGCACGTTGCGGTAGGTACCGCCCACGTCCATGATAATCTGGCGGGCGCCCTTCTCGAAGCGCTGCACAATCAAATTGCCGAAGGTGTAGCTCTTGCCCGAGCCCGAGGGGCCGATGACAATGGCGTTCTGGTTGTCTAGGGCCGTGTTGAACAGGTTTACCTGCACCAGGTTGCGGAACCTATCGGTCAGGTACTCCCCCACCGGGTCGGTTTTGTAGGTAGCCGTCCAGTGGGTATAGCACGCCCCACGGTCGGAAGAGCAGGTCAGCCAGCGGTCCGGCACCTGCCAGGCGTTGCCGGGCAGCAAACCGAAGAACACGGGCAGGGCCAAATAGCTTTCCACCACGCTTTCCGTGCCGAACATGTAGCGGAACGCCGCCGTGGCCTTCTCGACGTTTTCGCGCCGGCTGTTGTCGTTGGTGTCCCAGAGCAGCAGCGAGAGGTGCAGGCCCACAATCTGCTTGTTCTCGGCTCGTACTTCCGCCGTGAACTCTTCAACTTCGGCCGCCCGCAGCGCATTGTCCTGGGTGGAGAGAAACGAGAGCGAGGCGTTGAGCTTGCGGTCGGTATCCAGCGAACTGAGCTCGGCGCGGGTGTCCTGCACGAGCAGGGCCTGCGTCAGCACGTGGGGGCACTGCAGCACGTGGGTGAGCGGGTAAAGCATGGGCGCGGTCACCCCGTAGCTGTTCTTGACCGCCGCGTGGGCCTCGCTGCCCTGGCCCACCATTGAGAGTATGTTGACCTTGTGCTCGCCCACGCTGAGCGTGCCCAGGTCGTTGCCGATTTCGCGCTCCTGCCGGGTGGGCTGGCCGTCGAAGTTGAGATTGAAGTACTGCAGGTAGAGCTGGTGCATCTCGCGGCTGCTCATGCGCTCAAACGCCACGCCGCCCAGGTTCTTGAGGCCTTGGGTGAATTCCACGGCGCTGGCCTCGGCCACCTCCAGGGTGTGCACGAGCTGCGCGAAGGGGTTCTTGATGAGGGCTTCCCCGGCCCGGGCCACCAGGGCATTCACGGCATTGGTACGGGTGGTTTTCACCGCAACCGGCGCGAAGGATAGAAACAGGTAGGACTTCTGGAACAGCACCAGCCGCTCGAAGAAGTGCTTGTTCATCTTGCCCTCGAAGTAGGTCTGCTGGGTCTTGTCTTCGCGGTAGGGCCGGTCGTAGTAGATGTCGGTTTTCTGCACGATGGTGCCCACCGGCAGCGGGCGCAGCACGCCCACAAGCGCCGTTTGGAAGGCGTCGTAGTCTTCGACCGTCCAGCTTTCCATTTCGGCCGGCTCAATCACGAAGCCCACGGCGACGCGGCCGTCCTTGAAGACCACCTTGTTCTCTTCAAAGGAATGCACCGGCATCACCGCGTTAAACGCGGTTGTTTTGGGTGTTTTTGCCATGAGCGGGAAGGGGTAATAGCCCCACCGCCAGGCGGCGGGGCTGAATGAAGGTGTAGGAGAGCCACCCCATCAGGAAGCCCGGCGCTTGCGTCCGGGTGAGGTAGCGCAGGCCCAGCAGCAGGCCGATTTCCGACAGGATGACCAGCAGGTAGACCATGCGCGGAATCTTGACGGCCATGCCCAGAAAGCCGAGCAGCAGCACGGAGCCGATGAACAGGCCCACCAGCAGGCCCAGGTCCTGCAGGTTCATACCCAGCACCTGAGCAGGCCGCTCGATGGATTTATAGGAGCGCATGGCAGCGGCTTAATTGGTCAAGCCCCCGCCCTCGCTGCCGCCCACGGCACTCACCAGGTCGTCCTTGAAGAGCTGGAAGCCGAACCAGAGCAACACCCCGCCCACAAGCCAGCCCAGGGAGCCCAGCGCGTCGGGGGAACCTTGAATAAACTTCATCACCACCCGAATCAGGCCGATGATGAGGATGATAGCAAAAATGACCTGCACGATGCCAATCACCTTCTCCTTGACCTGCGTGAGCGCCGCTTCGGCGCTTTGGGCCCGGGCCGCGCCGGTCGAGAGGGCCAGCACCGTCAGTAGCGCGTAGCCGCGCTGCTCCAGCTTGGAGGGTTGGTAGGTCTGGCCGGCCGCCAGCAGATTCAGGCCGTGGGCGGCGACAGTAGTCGCGCCGCGGCGCAGGGAGGTGAACAGGGGTGTTTGCATGGAAAAAGTAGGAGGGTGAAAGGGTGAATAGGGTGAGCGTAAAGGCCCGCGCCTCAGGCGGTTGCGGGTGCGGCGCGTTGGTTTTCCAGCGCCTCGTTCATCACCAGGCGCATTTTGGCCCGCCGCTCGGCGGCGGTCAGCTCCACGCCGCGGTTGTGCGCGTCGGTCGCCGTGGGTGCCGGGGCCGTGATGTAATTGTGCTTGGCGCCTTCGGGCAGCTGGCCCGCTTCGGCCGTAGCCGTGGGGGTCTGGTCTTCGGCCTGACTGCCATCTGCGATTGATGCGGCCGTTTCCGTCGGAGCGTCCGCCGGGGCTGCTTCCGCTTCTGCCCCCGTCACGTCGGCCGCTGCGGCTGTTGCGGTAGGCGCTTGCGGCGGCGCATCCTGGAAGTCGGCCAGCCGATAGTGCCGGGTGCGCAGCGAGGCGTGGTTGCCGTCAAGGGCGGGCGGAGCCAGGGCGCTGCCGGTGCCAGCTGGCATGGCGTAGCGCCACCAGAGCCCGCCTAGGGCCACTAAGAGCAGAAAGAGCACCAACCACAGCATGGGTTTCAAGCAACAGGTCGAAGTTTTTTATGAGCAATTGCGGCAACTATACGGAGCATTTCCGTATAAGTTCTGCTTTAGGAGAAGTTTTGAAGCAGTTATGCCGAAGCTTTGCGGGTGTTATTGCCCAGAAGCCGACGTGGTTAAATGCCCGCAGCAAGTGCGGTAGTGCAGACGGCCAGCTGGTTTGCTACCTTGCGCGCCCTCCAATTGCTGCTGCATGAACACTTCTATTCCCACTCCCCCGGCTACCACCCCAGTAGAGCCGGTCAATGCGGGCTTTCCTGACCCCGCGCTCATCGTTTCCTATGCCACCGTTCTGCGCTACATCCGCCACCGCCTCAACACGCTACTGCACGGGCAGCTTAAGCCCTGGGCCCAGCAGCACAAGTTCAACTACGCCCGGCTGATTGAAATCAAAAAGCTGGAGGAGGAAACCCAGGCCGTGCTGCTGCAGCGCCTGATGACCCACTTCCAGTTCCCCACCGAGCTGCTGCGCATCATCGTGCACCAGTCGCGCCGCCACTTTTTCCTCTTCACCTCGCCCGACAGCCTGACCCGGTTCAAGGCTGAGCTCAACCTCTTCGACAACCCCCCCTTCGACGCCCCGGCGTCAGCTACTACGCCCACTTCATCCCCTAACTAGCGGAAAGGCCCTGGAGCCTAACCGCTCCACGTTGCTCTTTTCCCTATGCCTGCTTCCGTTGCTTCCCGCCGCCCGGCGAAACCTGCGACTACCCCGGCCGCCCTGGGTCCCCAGCTGCCCAATCCGGCCCTGGCCATAGCTTATGACGAGGCCCGGCGATATGTGCAGCTGCGCCTGCGCAGCCTGCCCCACGGGGGCCTGCGGGCCACCTGCACCGCCTTTGGCTTTCCTTACACGACCAGCGTGGGCCTGAAAACCGGCAGCCTGCAGCGCGAAGAATACCGCCTGGTGCAGAAGCACCTGCGCGTGTTCGGCTTCGAAACAGAGCTGGTGCGCCTGTACGTGAGCGGCCAGCTCTGCGAGCACTACCTCTTTGCCGACTCTGCCCTGCTCGCAACCCTGCGCGAGCAGCTGGCCGCTCACGAGCAGCTGGTCAGCTAGCCGCCCCTCCCCTGTTGCCTTCTGGCTCTTATTCCCGCCCCGGCTTCCGGCGGCGCGGCTGGTTTGTACCCCTTCCTTTCCCTATCTATGCCCGCAACTCCTCCCCCGCGCGACAACGACCCTCAGGAGCTCGACCGCTTCAAGCAATCCATCGACCTGGTTGACTACGCCACCCGGCGCCACGGCTACGACGTGAAAAAGGCCGGCCCCCGCGGCCACTGGCACCAGCTGGAAAAGGACGGCGAGATGCTCATCGTCTCCCGCAAGGGCGACCACCAGGTGTACCTGAACCCCGGCGACGACCGCGATTCGGGCTCTATTATCGACTTCGTGAAAACCCGCGAAAACCAGACGCTGGGCCAGGTGCGGCAGACTTTGCGCCAGTACCTGGGCGAGCCCGAGCAAGGCTGGCAGGCGGCCACATCTCCCCCACCGCCCACCCCGGCGGCGTACGCACCCACGCCCACCGGGCCGGCTGAGATGGAATCGGAGGCCGAGCGCCGGGCCCGCCTCGTCGCGGCGGTGATGGGCACCCACGCTTCGCTAACGGACCGCACCTACCTGCACCAGCGTCACTTGTCGGACGAGACCATCGACAGCCCCGCCTTTCAGGGGCGGGTATTTACCAGCCAGCAGGGGAACTTCCGCAACACGGCTTTCCCGCTCTACAACGAGCACGGCATTGCTACGGTGGAGCAGCGCAACAACGAGTACAAGCACCTGCTGCAGCTCCCTAAAACCGGGGTGTGGGTGTCGCATCCCACCGAGGGCAAGGACACGCCGGTACAGCGCCTGGTGGTGTCGGAAAGCCCCGTGGATGCCATGAGCTACCACCAGCTGCACCACCGCGGCGCGCAAGGGCAGCCCAACACGCTGTACGTGGCCACCAGCGGCACCGTAACCGAGCGGCAGGTGGAGTTGATTCAGAAGCTCATCGACAAGCAGGAGCCGAAAGAAGTGGTGCTGGCCAACGACAACGACGCCGCTGGCCGGCGCTTCAACATCAATTACCTCAACGAGCTGCAGGTGCCGCGGCGGGCCCGCGAAGTAGCCGATGGCCAGGTGGCTTACGACGAGGCGCCCCGCCCGGTGGAGTGGCACGCCACGGCCGCTGGCAAGTACCACACCGCCCTGCGCGTGGAGTATCACCACGCCAGCCGCGCCGAGGGCACTGAGCAAATGAGCCAGCTAACGGCCCAGGTGCAGCAGATACGGCCGGCGGCGGACGAAGCCGTGGCCTTGGAAGTGCAGCGGGCCACCCGGCAGGAAACCGTCGTGCGCCTGGTCGTGCCCAACGCTGATAGCTACGCCCTCGAAGACCTGGCCCGCACCCTGCACGCCCAGCGCGAAACGCAGCGCGAGCAGCTGGAACGCCAGCCTCAGGAACCCGGCCGGCAGCCCGAGAACTTCATTCGCACCGAGTACGCCATCAGCAAGGACTTCAACCGCGACCTGGAGCTGCTCAGCCAGGGCCTCAGCCGCGAGCAGGTAGCCCAGCAGGCCCACGCCGACGAGTTGGCCAAGGAGCAGCAGCGCCAAGTGAAAGCCCGCCAGGAACAAGAGCAGCGCCAGCAGGCCCAGCAGCGGGAAGCAGAGCGAGAGCAGGCCGCCCAATCTCCCGAAGCCCAACGCCGGGAGGCTGAGCAGCAGCAGCGCCAGGCCGCTGGGCTCGTAGTCGCCGCGGCCACCGGCGACCCGGCCCTGCAGCGGGCGGTGCAGCTGACGGTGACCGAACCCACCCCGGCGGACGAGGCCACGCCCAGCCAGGCCCAGCAGATGCGCGAGCTGCTGCGCAAGGCCGGGGCGCAGGTAGAATTGCGAGCGGAAACGGACCCCGCCAGTGGCCAGCTGCGCAGTGAACTCGACGTCCGCTACCACCCCCACGGCACCCCCGGCGGGCTGCGTCAACTCAGTCAGACGCTGGACGCGCTGGATAAGTCACCGCTCGTTGCGCTCAAGGAACCCGTACAAGAGCAGGCCGAGCGCCGCCAGTTAGCCGCCGCTCCCCCGGAGCAGCAATCGGTGACGAAAACAGCCATCATTCGCATCGACGAGCCCGAGCCGCGGCCGGGAGCTAACGGTCAGGCGGAAGCCGTCGCGGAGCAGCTGCGCGACGCGGGCCTGAACACCGGCTCGCTGCGCAGCGCCACCGACCCGGCCACCCACCAGCGCCACAGCGAAATCGAGGTCAGCTACCGGCTCGACCAGCCCAACCTGGCGCGGGTAAGTGCCGCGCTCGATGACGTGGCCCGCCAGCCTGGCGCCCACCTGCACGAGCACGCTGCCGACCGAGCCGAGCGGCACCGTCTGGCACCGAGCGGCGTTACGGCCAGCAACCTAGCCGAGCGCAACGCCGGTCCCGAGCGGTAAAAGCCGGCTGATTCCAAGGCCAGGCGCCCGAACATGTGCGCTGATTCTTTAGTTTTGCAGGAATAGCAAGCTGCTCACCATGCTGGCAAAAACAGGTCCCACTTCTTTTCATGCTCCGTTTGGCCTGCTCCTGGCAGACCAGACCCTGGCACCCGCTGCTCTGCGGCCGCTGCCTATTTCCGAGCGCCCGGCCCTGTTTGTGGGTCCGCATCGAGGCTAATCCACCTTCCTGGTAAACGTCCCACCGCAGCTCTGCGGTTGCCCGCGGCTTGCTTATAGCCGGCGGATGGGACTGTTTTTTTCAGCCCCCGCTAGTGCGGGCGGGCCGGAACCCTCTTTGCATTCCCTTCCACGCTAGTACCCTCCGTTATGATATCTACCGGTCACCGGCCATTTTCCAACTTCTGCCCGGCCATGAAAGGCCTGATTTTACAGCTTATCCGGGACGAATACCAACCCCTGTTGCAACTACCACCGACCCTGTCGGCCGAGGCCTGGTCCGAGGCCGTTACCAAGGCCAACCCCATCCTGTTTTACCTTAACGACGGGGCCCCGCTGATTCAAATTGGGGAAGCGTCCCGCCAAAGCCTGCTCAAGTTTCTCAAGCAGCAATTTGGCTCCGCGCAGTAAGTCGCTGCTCGGCTCGCTGAAACGCCCGGTTGGTTATCCAATCGGGCGTTTTATTTTAAAGCCTAACCTCCGGCCTCCTATTCAGAAGCACAGTGCCGCGCCATTCCACCGTCCGCAGGTTACAGCTGCGACCCATACCTAAGGCAGTTCAGACGCCAGGGGCAGTGGGGGAGAAATGTTTAACTAAGGGCAAATAAATCGTTAATTGTTGTTAAAAAAGCAACAAAAGACGCCAAAAATGCGTTTAATAAGTAAGGAAACGGTTTTAGAAACAGTCACTTAGCCCTTACTTAGCGATGAAAAAGCAAGCCCGCCCCGCCGCCCAAAACACTGCCCGCCCCGATGTGTACCAGATTGTAACCGACCGGGTAATTGAAGCCCTCGAAGCTGGTCAAATTGCTTGGCGCAAGCCCTGGCACGCGGCCTACGGCTTGCCCCGCAACTACGTCAGCGGCCGGGCCTACACCGGCATCAATGCTTTTCTGCTGCACCTGGTCGGCGGCACCCCGTTCTTTCTCACGTTTCGGCAGGCCAAGGAGCTGGGCGGCAACATTCGCAAGGGTGCCAAGGGCATGCCCGTGATTTACTACAACGTCACGACCCGCACCGACAAGCAAACCGGCGAAGAAGAGAAAACGCCCTTTATCAAGTATTACACGGTCTTTTCCGTGGACGACGTGGAAGGTGTGGACATCGTCCTGCCCGAGCAGCCGCAGGACCGGGCGCACGAGCCCCTGGCCGCAGCCGAAGCCCTGGTAGCTGGTTGGGCGACGTGTCCCCGCATCGAGCATGGCGGCGCGCAGGCCTACTACGCCCCCGGTCCCGACTTTGTGCAGGTTCCCCGCCCGGAGACTTTCACCAGCGGCGAAGCCTACTATTCAACCCTGTTTCACGAACTGACCCACGCCACCGGCCACGCCAGCCGCCTGGACCGCCCTGACCTAGCCGAAGCGCTGCGCCCGAGCGGCCGCGCCGGTTATGCCCGTGAGGAGCTGACCGCCGAGATGGGCGCCGCTTTTCTCTGTGGTCACGCGGGTTTGAACCCGAGCGCGACGCTGGAAAACACCGCCGCTTATCTGCAGTTTTGGCTGGAGCAGCTACGCGGCGACAAAAAGCTGGTGGTGCAGGCGGCCAGCCGGGCGCAGCGGGCAGCCGAGTTTATCCTGGGCAACGCGGACGGCGGTGATAACGAGCCCAGCACCCCGGAACCGACCCCGCTTAGTGCAAGCCCCGCGGGCATGGAGATAAACGACGACCCCGAAGCGGCCCCCACCACCGTGCTGCCTATCGATGCCGGGGCCGTACTTCCCTGTCCGGCTCTGCCCACCTTGCCCCTGGTTACCTTGGGACAGGAAACGCTGCCCACTCTTACGACTGTCGTGGTATCCACGCAGCGCATCGAGCTTTCGCGCTTGATGGAGCACCCCACTTTTACTGACGAGCAGCGCCGCACCGCCACGGCACGAATTCTGGCCGAAGCGGACCCCGCCCGCCTAGGCCGCTGGCTGACCAATATCATGCGGCAGATTGCCGAATGGGAGGAACACGCTTTGGCTGAGGAGGCGCGGCAGAACCCGCACTTCGCTGCCTTGGAGCAGGCGCAGGAGTAGCCTTTACCTAAGTAACCTCGCTCAGCAACGGGCGGGGCCGGGGGCGGTGGGGTACCCGTCGCATTATCCTCATTGTCTTGCTTTAAATTCTTCTTGCCCATGCCCTTCCCTCCCCCACCGCCCCCCAGCGGTATCGCCAATCCGCAGCGGCGTTTCACGGACCTGCTGCGCCACGGTCGCTTTTCTTTTACCGAGCGCGAGCTGATGGAGCACCTGCGCATGACGTATCGCACCATCAAGCAGCGCGAGGCCGACCCTTCCACGCTGACCATTGCCGAAATACTTCGGGTGGCTGACCTATTGGATGAGCCAATTGAAGCGTTGTTGGCGGTGATAATAGCTGAAGTTCGGGCGGCAGCCACGAACAAAATACCCTGACAAGCCTGCTAGCATCCAATTAACTTTGTGGGGATTATAGCGCCGTTGCATGACCAACTATCCCCTACTGTTCAGCTCTCTTTTAGACCGCGGCAAAGCGGTGCATTTTGCTTACCACGTGCAGGAGCAGCGGGTGGTGTATGTCAGCCAAGCCTACGAACTTGTAATAGGAGGGCGCCAGGATACGGTAAACGAGGAACTGCCTGGCTGGCTTGCCCGCATCCACCCAGATGACTTGCGACACCTGCGCCAGCGCCTGCCTCACGCCCTGCTGGGCGAACTGGTCCAGGACGTCGAGGTGCGTGTGATGCAACCCGATGGCCGTATCCAGTGGCTGTGCTTCTCAGCAGCCCGGGAGGAACTCCGCGACGGACAGGTTTACCTCAGCGGCACGGTGCTGGACATGACCCGCTCCAAGGAGACGAGCCTGAACGCGCAGAAATTCAACACCAAGAAAGACGCCACGCTGGAAATCCTCTCCCACGACCTGGCCGCGCCGCTGGCCCTGCTCCAGCAGCTAACCGAGGAGCTGCGCCACGAAGCCCAGGGCCGCGCAACGGAGGCCATGCAGCAGTTGCTGCAGCTGATGCAGCGCACCTGCACCGAGGGCGTAAACCTGATTCGCGACTTCGTCGACAACGAGTTTCTGGAGTCGGCCAACGTGGTGCTGCACCAGGAACGCACGGACCTGGCCAGCTGGCTGGCAACCATCATGGAGGAGTACCAGCGCTCCGAGCGCCACACCCACCTGCGCTTTGCGTTCGAAGCCCCGGCGCAGCCCGTGTACGTGTGCCTGGACATTAACAAATTTCAGCAGGTCATCAACAATCTGATTTCGAACGCCATCAAGTTTACCCCCGACGGCGGCTGCATCACCCTGCGCCTGGAGCAGTGCGCCGGCCGGGCCGTGGTACGGGTGGCCGACACCGGCGTGGGCATTCCTGAGCCGCTGCAGCCCGTTCTCTTCGAAAAATTCACCAAGGCGCGCCGGCCCGGCCTGCGGGGGGAGAAAACCACCGGGCTGGGCATGTCCATCATCCAAACCATCGTGGAACTGCACGCGGGCACGATTCGCTTTACCAGCCGCGAAGACCAGGGCAGCGTGTTCATCATCGATATACCCGCCTTGCCCGCAACCTAGGGTGCTGCCAGCGAGCCGGCAACGGCTGGCGCAGCAGCAGGCCCACCGGCCGTGCCCGTGCTATCCGGTACCGGTTCATCACCGCGTCGCGCATTGCCGGCGGCTACTCATCGTAAGTGGTACCCGCTGGCCACTCAACTTGCAGCATAAAGCCGGCCTGCTGCCGGGCCCGGGAGGGTAGCGGATTCTCGATTTACAAAGCGCCGAATGGGTGCAACCAGCAAGCCCTCGCAGAGCACTAAAACGCCAGAGTCAACTTGCGGCAGCGGAGCTGGGTTTCCGTTGCCGCCATTTTACAATTAGCTGAACTTGCCCTGGCTTCCCTCTCCGAACTACTCCGCCACGGATGGAAAATGCGTCTGCAGCAGGTCACGCATCTTGGCTTCCGTCAGGGGCTTGGTTAGCGTGCCGGCAATGGGAAGCTCCTGCACCCGGGCCAGGTCCTGGGGGTTGACAGAAGTGGTAAGCAGCACGATGACAATGGGCTGGCGCTGAGGCCAGGTGAGCTTTTGGTAGGCTTCCAGAAACTCGATGCCACTCATGACGGGCATGTTGATGTCGAGCAGAATCAGGGAGGGGCAATTGGGCGTTGGCACCCCGCAGACCTCGGCCAGGGTGTCCAGGGCCTCGCGCCCGTTCTCGGCCACGAGCAGCTGCTGGGTCACGCCCAGGCGGTTCAATAAAATCTTGTTGAGGTAATTCGTGGTCGAATCGTCGTCGACTAGCAGCACGCTCTTGAGTGGTAACATAGAGTGATTTCTCTGGCGGGCCCGTGGGCCCATCCGGGGCATGAAAAACTGGTTAACGCGGAAAGTATACCCGGAAAGTAGAGCCCTGGCCGAGCACACTATCCACCTCTATACGGCCGCCGGCATTTTCGACTATCTTTTTAACCATGTACAAGCCCACGCCGGAGCCTTCCACGTGCGGGTGCAGGCGCTTGAACATGCCGAATACCTTTTCCTGGTCCTGCGCCAGGTCCAGCCCCAGGCCGTTGTCGCGCACCTCCAGCACATCCTCCGATGCCCGCTGGGTGTGAGCCACGACCACGTCCGGCGCCCGGTCAGGGTGGCGGTACTTGAGCGCGTTGCTGAGCAGGTTGTAAACGATGCTGCGCAGGTTTTTCTCCGAGAACCGCAGGGTAAGCTCCGGCGGTACGTTCACCCGTACGCGGGCCTGGCTGGGGGCAATCAGCGGGGCTAAATCAAGCGCCACTTCCTGCACCACCCGGGCCAGGTGCACCTGGGAAGCGGGCTCGTTGTGCTCGTGCTGCAGGCGCGAGATGTCGGTGAGGTGGGCGATGGTGCGGCCGAAGCGCTCGATGGCCTGCTGCATGAGGTGCAGCATGTTCGAGACCTCGCCCACCCGTCCGGCCGGGGGCAGCTCGTGCTCCACGGCCTGCAGCAGGCCCTCGATGTTGGCGATGGGCTGCTTTAAGTCGTGCGAGGCGGTGTAGATGAAGTTGTCCAGGTCCACGTTGGTGCGCGTGAGCTGCTCGTTGGCCTGCTTGAGCTCCGTGATGTCAATGGCCGAGCCCACGTAGCCGTACAGCTCCCCGCCCGCCAAATAGCTCGGGGACCCTTGCGCCAGCAGCCAGCGGTACTCGCCGTCGTGGCGGCGCATGCGGTGCTCCAGCACGTAGGGCTGGCGTTGCGCAATCGCCTGCGTCAGCGTCTGCTGAACCAGCTCGAACTCGCTGGGGTGGATATAGGGCTCCCAGCCCGTGACCAGGTATTCCGCTTCGGTGCCCAGCCCCACAAAGTTCAGGAAGGCGCGGTTGATGTAGCGAATCGTGGAATCGGGATGCACGGCCCACACCATATTGGGCGCCGCGTCGGCCATGGTACGAAAGCGCGCCTCGCTTTCCTGCAGCTCCCCGGCGTAGGATTCCAGCCGCTGGCGGGCCAGGGCCAGGTCGGTTACGTCGGCGGCCGTGTTCAGCACGCCGTACACCCGGCCCTGCCCGTCCCGTAGGGGCGTAAAGCTGTAGTTGAAATAGAAGGGTTGCAGGCGGCCATCGATGAGCAGGTCCACGCGTTCGTTGCGCAGGTGCAGCGGCTCGCCGGTGGTGCGCACCTGGTGCAGCTGCCCGACAACGGCCTGGCCCTCCAACTCGGGCAGCACGTCGGCAAAACGCCGGCCGATGACGTCGGAACCCTTGCCCCAGGCCGCCAGAATGGCCTCGTTGGCCAGTTGAATGCGTAGCTCAGGGCCCACGTACACGCCGATGGGAAACGGGGCACTCTCGACCAGGGCCCGGACTTGCTGCTCGCTGGCTTCCACCACGCGCCGGGCCTGCACCTGCTCGGTGACTTCGTAGGCAAACACGAGCACGCCGTCCACGGCGCCAGCGGCGTTGCGGCGGGCCTGGTAGGTGAAGGTCCAGATAATTTCCTCCAGCGGGCCGTTCTCTTCCCGGGCCAGCTGCAGCGGCAGCTCCCGGGCCACGTACATTTCGCCCGTCTCATACACCTGCCTGAATAAACCCGGAATGGACGTGTCCGCCAGCTCGGGCAGGGCTACCAGCAAGGGCTTGCCCAACAGCACCCGGCCGGGGAAAATCCGCTGGTAAGCCGGGTTCACCAATTGGAACACCAGCTCGGGGCCATCGAGGATGACGATGGGTGCCGGGGCCTGCATGAACAGCTCGTGCAGCTGGCGCCGCTCGGCCTCCCGCTCCCGGCGGGCCAGCACCTGCTCGGTGACGTCGTAGCCCAGAATGGAAATGCCAGCGACCTCCCCGCCCTCGCGGTACGCCTGGTAGGTAAAGTTGTAATAGCCGGTCCGCGGCGCAGCGCCGGCCGCGGGCTGCGGCGTGAAGGGCATCTCCTGGCCCACGTAGGTGTCGCCGGTTTGGTAAACCTGGTCCAGCAGGGCCACAAAGCCTTGCGTGTCCAACTCGGGCACGGCCTCGGCCACGTTCCGGCCCACCAATTGGCGGTCTGGGAACAGGGCCTGGTAGGAGGGGTTGACGTATTCGTAGCGGTGCCCGGGCGCGCGCAGCAAGGCCACCACCGCGGGGGTTTGCTCGAATATCTGGTGAAAGGCTTCGCGCTCCTGCACCTGCTGCCGGGCGGCGGCCAACAGGTCAGCTTGCAGGGCCAGCGCCTCCCGGGTGCGCACCTGTACCCGGGATTCCAGCTCCTGATTAAGCTGCTCCACCTGCTGACGAGCTGCCACCTGGGCCGTTACGTCCACGGCGAAGTTGAGCACCTCCGTCACCGCGCCCTGGGCGTTGCGGATGGGCTCGAACGTGGTGTGGTAGTAGCGGCGCTGTGGCTCTCCGCTGCCGGAATAGTCGGCCCAGGCTTCGGCTTCGGCCTCGTAAAAGGGCTCACCCGTTTCGTAGACCCGGTCGAACAGCTCGTAGAAGCCCTGGCCTTCAATGTCGGGGATGACCTCGCGGATGGTGCGGCCCAGCAGTGGCCGGCCGGGAAACAGCCGCTCGTACTCGGGGTTTACCAACTCGTAGACGTGCTCCGGACCCCGCAGCAGGGCAATGTTGGCCGGCATGCGCATCAGCACCTGGTGCAGGCGCATGCGTTCGGCTTCGGCCTCGGCGCGGGCGGCCTGTTCGCGAGCCTGAGCCTCGCGCAGGGCTACTTCGACGGGCGAACGGGGCTGGTCAGCCGTGTCGGTGAAGCTCACCCACAGCCCGTCGCCGGAGCGGCGGGCCGCCAGGCGGTAGTAGTTGTCGTAGCCGTCGGCTTGGTAGTTGATGTTGTACTCGCGCGGCTCCCCGCTCACGTAGGCGTCCACGTGAAAGGCAAACGTGCCGTGCGCGATGCTGTGAGGCCACTGCTGGTTGTGCGTCACCGTGGGCACTTCGGGCATGCTCATCATGCGCTGGGCCGTGGGATTCAGGTACACAAAGGTGAAATCCACAATCTCCCCCGTCCCGGCCGGGTCGTAAATGGGCGTATAATAAATGACGCCAGTCATCGATACCGCCAGCAGGTCGCCCAGCAGGTCGTCGGCGGGCAGTGGTCGAAGGGGAAGAGGTACAGACGTGGCGGGCATAAAACGGATGGGAATGCGCTAAGCAACAGATAAGTAGAAGGTTGCCCCTTGAAGTGTAGAGGAAGATGACACGGCTTAGAAAACCGTCCCTGCGGAAGCAGAAACGGAATCTATTCCGACGTAGCGGCCGGCGGGTGGCTGGCCTCGGCCCGTACCACGGCAAACAGTTCATCTTCGGAAACATGCAGCACCCGGGCTAGTTGCTGCAGCTCGCCCACGGTGCACGTACCCGGGTTGCGCTTACGCGTGTCGTAGGTGCGGGCCGAAACACCCCAAGCCTCCACAATGCGCTTGCGGGTACCGGCGACTTCCAGCAGCTCGGCCAGGGTGCCCACCTTGTGCACCCGGGGCGGGCTGGTCAGGGGCTCGGTGAAGGAAACAGTGGGCACAGGCACTTTGGGCATGAAAGAAAGGCTAAAAAGGCACAGAAGTAAGCGCGTAAGGTAACTCTTCTACGCACGGCTCAGCTTTCCAGCCATCATGCACTGGCCCCCGCAGCTTTCCGCCGCCAGGGTTTGCTCTTCCCAGCGCCCGCACTCGTCCACGGCCAGTGCCAGCCAGTGCCGCAGCCGCGCCGCTTCGGTGCACTGGCAAATCTGCTCCGCTGCCACTTGCTGCCGCGCGGGGGCAATGGCCGGGTGCTGCAGAATGCAGCGCAGTTCTGCGCGAAGCGCTTCCAGTTCCGTAACGGGGGCTGCGAATAAACTGGGTTTATCAGGCATTGGCGAAAGGGATAAGAGCCGTGGGGAGAAATCAGTAGATAGCCAGGCCGCTGCCCCGCTGCCGGAGCGGGCAAACGCAGCACAGCGTCGGACACCACGTCCAGGTGAGTAGTGCTCCTGCGGGCAGGTTTTAAATGAGACGGCCATCATCCGCCACCGGCGGCCTGAAACGGCGGCCATTTACCAGCAACCGCGTTGGTAATTGTCGACCAGCATCGACTGGGTGTACTGCAAAGACGCACCGGGTGCTGGACTATGAGCCATGCCATGCGGTGCAGCCGGCGTTGGAGCGGGCTACGTAGGGGGGGCAGCAGCGTCCAGGTATACCCGGCGCTAGCGGCTGGTGCGTGTCGCGGCTCAAACCAGTCCCGATAGGCCGTCGTCAGCCGGTCGACCACAATGGCCAGTCGCTTGGTCTCACCGGCGCGCAACACCCAGATGTGGGCGCTGCCGCAGCCGACCTCGTAGCCGACACGCAGCAGCTATTTCACCGCCTCCGCCAGCCCGCGTATATAGGCCGTGTGGGTGTGGGCCTGCACGTGCCGGCGCAGGTCCTCCAAGCCGCACTTTTCCGCCGCATCGACTGGTTCTACCTCAATAGCCAGGTAGGCCTGTTGGGGTGGGAAGAAGCCTGAGATATTGTGAAGTTGGCCCACAGTTCACTACCCAGTTAGAGGCCTTGCTACTGACAGGATAAAAACCAGGTACTTGGCACCGCAACCCTCCGTCCCCGGGAACGGTACTATTTCCTAGTGGCCGGCTGTCAGGCGGCACTTAACGCCGCAGCCGCTACAGCCGGCTTTTCCTTCTTCTAACCCCATATTCCCTCCTTCAATGGCCAACCAAACTGTCCTGATTACCGGCGCCTCCAGCGGCATCGGCTTCGAGCTCGCCCGCTGCTTTGCCCGCGACGGCTACCGTCTCATCCTCTCGGCCCGCCCCGGCGGCGACCTGGAGCAAGCTGCGCAGAACATCCAGCAGGAATTTGCCGGCGTGCAAACCGTTGTTATCCCCGCCGATTTGAGCACCCACGAGGGGCCGCTGCACCTGTTCGAGGAAACCCAGCGCCAAAGCCTGCAGGTGGATGTGCTGGTCAACGACGCGGGCTTCGGTGAGGCGGGGCTGTTTGTGGAAACCGACCTGCAGAAAGAAATGGGCATCGTGCACGTGAACGTGCTGGCCCTGATGACGCTCACCAAGCTGTTTCTGCGCGAGATGACCACCCGCAACGCCGGCAAAATCCTGCAGCTGGGCTCGGTTGTCTCGTTTCTGCCCAATCCGCGCCAGGCCGTGTACGCCGCCACCAAAGCCTTCGTGCTGAGCTTCTCCGAGGCCCTGCAGCAGGAGCTCAAGGAAATGAAATCCGACGTGACGATGACTATCCTGTGCCCCCCCGCTACGGAAACCGACTTTTTCCGCGTGGCCAATGCCGAAGACACCAAGGTGGGCCAAAGCAAGAAAGCCACGGCTCAGGAAGTGGCCGAAGGTGGCTACAAAGGCCTGCTCAACGGCGACGCCCGGGTGCTGCCCACCTTCGGGGCCAAGATGAACTTTGCCTCCAGCGTGTTCTTCCCCGACTCCATGCTGGCCACCATGATGAACCTGCAGATGCAGCCGGAAAGCAAGTAGCAGCACTGCCTTATTGACCGAAAAAAAGCCCGGCCAGTATTCTGGCCGGGCTTTTTGCGAATCAGCTCGTGGCCTTTCCGGTCGGTCAGCGCCGCCGGCGCAGCAGCCAGAGCGCGCCGGCGACGACCAGTAGCCCGGCGGCAGCGACAGCCGCTCCCGGTAGTGCGCGGGTCTTCGTCGGCCGCCGGTCGGCTGCGGCAATGTCCTCGTCGCGGAACGACTGCCGGGACACACTTGCCAGAATCAGGCGCACGGTTTCGGCGGGCTGGTCCCACTGGGGAAAGTGTCCACTGCCGGCAAACCAGTACAGGCGGGCATCGGGAAATGCGGCCAGGGCCCGCGGCGCCTGGCCGGGCAGACACACCCGGTCGTGCCGCCCCCAGCCAATGACGAGCGGGGCTGGTAAACTGCCTTTTGCGGCGCCCTGTTGTACTTCGCCGTGCGCCAGCGCATCCAGCAATTCCGCAAAGACGGGCGTGTGGGCCAGGGTGTGCATTTCTTCCTGCGCCAACTGAGCATCCACGGCCCAGGGCCGGGCCGAAAACTGGGGCAGCAGCGCCGTGCGCCCCGCCGCCGAGTGCATCAGCGCGGGCATTACCGGCTGCAGGGCCGTCACCAGCTTTTGCGACAGGGCCACAGAATGGTAGAAGAACGGCACCTCCCAGCCTTCC